>JAJZVE010000125.1 GCA_021845835.1 Pseudomonadota bacterium
ATGGATGCGCCACCGCTCGGCGCGCAGCACGCGCGCGAACAGGCTGGCCTGGTGGCTCGAGCGGCCGATGCCGGGACGCGGCGCGGGAATCAGGCGGCGGGCGAGCAGATAGAGCAGCCCGAGCAGGCCGCCGGCGACCGCCGTATCGAGCACGAAATTCGCGGTGGCGGCGGGCGGCATCAGCATGGCCGCGGCGGCGAGCATCTTGACGTCGGCACCGCCGATCCAGCGCATCCGCCAGCACAGGAAGGCGAGCACGAAGACCACGATACCGGACAGCAGCCCCCAGAACAGCCGCCCCTCCACCGCGCTGAAGGCCACGGCGACGAACGCCAGCGCCAGCGGGATGAAGTTGGGCACGATGCGGGTGGCGAAATCGCGCACCGACGCGGCGATCAGCAGCAGGAAGCCCGCGGCCAGCAAAGCGTCCGCCGCCAGGGGGAGGAGCCGATCGTGCGCCATGTTGGGTTCGCTTCGTAAGGGCGTTGGGATGGGTGGCCGGCAGGGAAGCAAGGCCGGAGAGCCAGCGCGGGCGGCGCGGCCGCGCCCGCGCTGGCTTCGGAGGCGTTAGGTGGCGACGGGGACGGCGTTGACCCCGCTGTCCACCTTGCCGAACAGGGCAGCGAGGTCGCTCGAGAACGTGGTCAGCACGCCGATCAGCGCGACGGCGATCAGGCCGGCGAGCAGACCGTATTCCAGCGCCGTCACGCCGCGGGTGTCGTCGGCGAATTCGCGCCAGGTCTTGGTGAGGCTGTTGATCATGACCGATCCCTTGGGAAGAGTATTGCAGGATGCCGCGCGTTGTTGGTCTGTTGGCTCTGGTGATGTGGTCACGCGCAGGCACGAGCAGAGCACCACAGGCGCGGTTGCAAAGGCGTTTCATGGTGCTGGGCTTTTTTGCGGGCAGCGAGTGGTCGGCCCGGACCGCGCTGCAAGCAGGAGAGAACGATGGAAAGGCGCGTAGGCCGATTGCTCGCGCCAGGCGTGCGCGCTGGTGACGCCCCCCGCGACCGGGAGAGAGAGTCACCCCGTTCGCGCGTGGGCAGCCGCCGCGGCGGTAATGGTGACGGTCTTGCCGATGTCGGCCTCGACCCGACCGAACAGGGCCGACACATCGCCCGAGAACGCGCTCAGTACGGCGAACAGGGCAGATGTAGAGTTCTGCACGATGTGGCTCGCAGAATCGTGCGCCGACGTGGCGATCAGCAGCAGGAAGACCGCGGCAAGCAATGCGTCCGCTGTCAGGGGAGGTACCGATCTTGCGACATCGGGGGGCGCTTCGTGATGTCGCTTAATCTTTGGGCCCGCAGGGAGGGAAGGCCGGAGAGCCAGCGCGAGCGGCGCGGCGGTGCCCGCGCTGGCTTCGGTGGTGTCAGGTGGCGACGGGGACGGCGACGACCGCACTGTCCACCTTGCCGAACAGGCCGGCGAGGTCGCTCGAGAACGTGGTCAGTACGCCGATCAGCGCGACGGCGATCAGGCCGGCGAGTAGACCGTATTCCAGCGCCGTCACGCCGCGGGTGTCGTCGGCGAATTCGCGCCAAGTCTTGGTGAGGCTGTTGGTCATAACTGATCCCCTAGGAGAGTGTTGCAGGATGCCGCGCGTCGTTCGTCCGTTGGCTGTAGTGTCATCGCCACGCGCATGCACGAGCAGAGCACCACCGACGCGGTTGCAAAGGTATTGCACGCTGGGAAGTTTTTTCGTACTGACCACGTGCTGGAGCATGCGGACATCCTGCGCCGCGCGAGATCGCTCTGAACCGGCGCGGCGTGCCGCATTCGGGACACAGCAAATCGAAGCAAGGGTGCTAGGCATGGCTGACCGCTCATACGGCACTTGCGTGGCAGATAATGGTTCAATCTGACGAAGCGGCGACTACGGTGGCCCTGTGGTCAGTCGCCAGGTGGGGAGCTAGTACTGCCGCCGACTGCGTTGATTCTTATAGAAACATTATTGAATAGATCTCGCACGTCGCTCCCAAACGTCGGAAGAACCCCGATCAGGGAAGCGGCGACAATGGCAGCCAGAAGGCCATACTCAAGCGCCGTTACACCGCGCCGGTCAGGGCTTATCTCGCGGAGCAAAGGGGGCAGGTACTGGCGCATCAAGAGCATCCCGCGGGAGAATTTTGCGATATCTGGCTCGAACCCATCTACGGCTGACAGCACGGGCCAGCTCCAAAGGAACGGTCATCCATTGCTTCTTACAATCTGGTTTCAGGACCCGGCCTGCCGTCCCGGTATGTGTGGTCAGGCTTGCAACACTTTTGATAGCGCCCGTGCGCTAGGTCTGACAGGACCATTCGGACCGGAGAGCGCCATGCTGGCAGGAAACCGCATTGCCGTCGTGCTGCCCGCCTACAACGCAGCCAAGACGTTGCGACGCACCTACGATGAGATTCCGAAGGATATCGTTGATGACATTATACTGACCGACGATGCCTCGGGCGACAACACCGTGACGGTTGCGCGCCGGCTGGGAATCTTCACCCTGCGCCACGACCAGAACCGCGGCTACGGCGCCAACCAGAAGACCTGCTATGCTGCGGCGCTGGCGCGCGGGGCGGATATCGTGGTGATGCTGCACCCTGATTACCAGTACTCGCCGCGCCTGGTCACCGCGATGGCCTCGATGATTGCCTCCGGCCATTACGATGTGGTGCTGGGGTCGCGCATCCTGGGCGGCGGCGCGCTGAAGGGCGGCATGCCGCTCTATAAGTACGTGTTCAACCGCATGCTGACGGCTGCGCAGAATCTTCTCGTCGGGCAGAAACTGTCAGAATACCACACCGGCTACCGGGCCTGGAGCCGCACGGTCCTGGAGCGACTGCCGCTGCTCAATTGCTCCGACGATTTTGTGTTCGATAACCAGATGCTGACCCAGGCGATCCATTGCGGATTCAACATCGGCGAGGTGTCCTGCCCGACGCGCTACTTCGCCGAGGCCTCCTCGATCAATTTCTCCCGCAGCCTCACCTATGGGCTCGGTGTGCTCGGCACCGCGGCGACCTTCCGCGCAGCAAAACTGGGCCTGGCCCGCCCGGCACTGTTCGCCGACAGCGGTCGGGAAAGGCTGCGCCCCGGCATCGCGCGGGTGGCATGAGCGCCGAGGGTATCGGCGCGCGGCTCGCAGCGCCGCCCGCCGGCGGCGGCTGGCGTGGCGGCCGACTGTTGATCCTGGGCCTGCCGCTGGTCGTCGGCACCTTTTTCGCTCTGCCACACCTGTTCGATGACGGGTTGCAGCAGCAGGCCCTGGGCTTGCTGCGCGTGGCGCGCGGTCACGGTGGGGCCGGGCTGGTGATCGTGTTCCTGGCGCAGATCGTGATCGCGGCGAGCGGCGTGCTGCCGGCCTCCTTGCTCGGCATCGCCGCTGGAGCGCTGTATGGCGTGGCCGTGGGGTTCGCGGTGGCCGCCGGCGGCACGCTGGCCGGCGCAGTGCTCGCCTTCGGCCTGGCGCGCTCGCTGCTGCGGCCCCTCGTCGCACGGCTGTTGTCGCGCCGGCCGCGTCTCAACCGTCTGGATTCGGTCCTGGCGGAGGACGGATGGAAGCTCGTGTTCCTGCTCCGCATCTCCCCGGTGATGCCGTTCGCGGTGACAAGCTACGCGCTCGGCCTGTCGGCGGTGCGGTTCCGCCCCTATCTGCTCGGCACGATCGCCTCGTTGCTGCCGCTCCTGGCCTTCGTGGTGATGGGCCGCATGGCGGGTTTCGGGGCCACCCAGATGCACTCGGGCAACCCGGTGCAGTGGGCGGGGCTGGCAATCGGTGGCGCGGCCACGCTGGGGCTGGCGTGGTATGTGATGCGGGTGCTGCGGCGGGGCCTCGCTGCCGCGGAGTGATGGCGGCTGTCCGGTCGGCGACAGCCTGGCACGGGGTATCGGGCCACGCCCCGCGGACCCGCTCCGGCCCCGCATTGACCGATAGCCACGGACTGAGAGTTGGTCGCCACCACGGCAGGTAGCCTGCTACCTCGCCGGTTGCGCCCCCGGCTCGACCCGCCCACCGCTCCCGTCTGCGACCCCGCCCCGTAGCAGTGCGCGTCGGACGAGCACCACGAACAGCAGTGGTAACACGAAGCCGCTCCAGGGGATCGGGCCACGCGAGACCACCATCGCGAGCGGCAGGAGCACGGTTCCGATCACTACCAGGATCTCGGTGAGAGTGAACGCCTCCCGCGCCTCCAGCCGCTCCTGCACCAACTCGATCACCGCGTTGGTCACGAGCGGTAGGTCATAGATAAAAGCATAGGGTGTCGCAAGGAACGTGCCCGCCTGCAGCGTTGCCGCGGTCAGGCGCGAAGTGCCGCCGCGCCGCCAGCACAGGAACACCGCCGCCGCGGCCGCAATGCTCGCCCCGATCTGGGCGACCTGCACCGCGACCGGCGCCACGCCCAGCGCGTGCAGGTTGGCGGCGATCGTCGGCATCTCGTGGTAAAGCTGAGTTTGCTCGCCGACCAGGTGAAACAGGTCCACCATGGCCCTCACCCACTGCGTCCACATGGACCAGCCGAACGCCGCAGCGCTGGCCGCGATGCTCGCCAGCACGGTCATAGCCGCGGCGGCGATTGCCCGCCACTGGCGCGCGGCGAGCAGCGCTACCGGGATCAGGATCCCAAGCTGCGGTTTGCAGGAGAGCAGTCCGAACAGGATCCCCGCCAGGATCGGTCGCCGGTCCAGCAGGCGACAGCCGCCGATAATCAGCGCGGCGGTGAGGAATCCATTCTGACCCGCCGACACGGTTACTGTCGTGGCCGGTGCGAGCAGTGTCAGCAGTACGATCGTTCGCCGCCAGGTTCCGTGGCCGACAACCGCGAGGTAACAGGCGAGCGTAGTCAGCACCCAGATCACATACGAGGTGTTACGCGGCAAGAGCGCCAGCGGCCAGATCACCAGCAGGAAGGACGGCGGGTAGGCAAACGGGTAGTTTTTCTTGAACGCCGGGTCCTGCGCATGGAGAAACAACCTTACGGCAGCCGGATTGTAGATCGTTAACGGATGCGCCACGGCGTGGGTCATCGCCGACCAGCCCCACAGCGCGAAGAAGTCGTTCAGAGCCTGTGTTCCGGTCCAGATCCCATGAATCAAATGAACATAGAGCAAGCCGCTGACGGCGACGACCAGGGCGACAAAGACCGCCGCCAGCATATACGTCCTTTGCTCCGTCGGGTACCAGTACAGGAGGCGGGCTGGACCGCGCGGCGGGGCGCCCGCGCGGGTGGAAACAAGACGAGCGCCAAAGCTCATGCACCCCGCTCCGGCGGGCATGATTGCCCGGTTGTGATCGCCAGTCGGTCCCAGGGCGATTGCAGGACCGGGCGCGCGGGGGGCGCCATCGCACTCTGCACGGGTGCGCGGTCGGCGGCAAAACACCGCCGCACGATCAGCGCAAACAGCAGCGCCAGCACAGGACCGCCATACGGCAGGCCGAACGGAGAGAAGAACATCAGATAGGGCAGTAGGATCGCCATAACCAGCACGGCGACCTCCCAGATCCGCAGCGCCATCCGAGTGTTACGTGCCTCGATCCAAACCGCCAGCACCGCATAACTGACGATCGGCAGGTCGTAATAGAACGCATAGGGGGTCGTCAGGAATGTCCCCACCAGCAGGGCAGCGACCGGCAGCGGGCGGAACCCCCGGCGGAAGCACAGGAACACGACGACCCCGGCCAGGAGCGCGGCAGCCACCTGGCCGGCCTGCGCAACCGCGGGCCCCGCGCCAAACAGGCGCAGGGTCGCGGTGACTGTCGGGCTGCCCTCGCTGAAGATCCTGATCGGCGCGACAAACCGTGCCAACTGTGCCAGCGCCGCCGGCAGCGCCGCCCAGGTTGCCCAGCCGAAGGTCATACCGCTGGCGACCACGCCGGCCAGCACCGTCGCGGTCGCCGCCGCGAAGCCCCGCCACTCGCGCGCCGAGACCAGAGCCAGCGGCAGCAGCAGCCCGAACTGCGGCTTGAACGACATCAGCCCGAACAGCATCCCGGCGAGGACAGGGCGTTTGCCCATCAGACGGCAGCCGCCGATCATCAAGGCCGCGACCAGCAACGAGGTCTGCGCTGCGAAGAGCGTTACCACGGTCGAGGGCGCGATCAGCACCAGGCCAGCGATTGGCCGGCCCCAGGGGCGGTGCCAGCACGCCACGTAATATAGCATTAGAGAAGTGCCCAGAAACACCCCATACGCCACAGTGCGCGAAAGCAGGCCGAGCGGCCAGATAACGAGCAGGAAAGACGGTGGATAGGCGAAGGGAAAGTGCCTGTCGTACCCGCTATCGAGACGGTGCTGGAACGCGTCAAGCGCAGAGAACTGATAGATTCGCGCTGGAACAGACGATTCCTGAACAAACCTTGCCCACGACCAGCGCAGAAAATGGTTGTCGATAAACGATTTGCTATCGGTCCATAGATTGTGTGCGATGATCGCATACCCAAGCGCTGCCGCCACGCACAACACTACTGCGAAAAGCCCAACCGTCGGGCCCGTTGCACGAAAGCGCTGCGGGTGGTTCGCCGCCTCGCACGACGGCTGCCGTACCGGTTGGGGCAGGCGGGTGGGCGTAGCAGCCAGGGCTAGGCGCATGCTGCGAGTTCCGATAAATGACGCTGCTGCCTAGCTTCCCTCCCTACCGGTAACAGCTAGGTTGCAGCGCCCGTCGCCCAACCCCTACCGCAGTGCGATCCACGGCTTCTAGCGCGTCGAAACCCTCGCGCTACCCCCTTGCGGGCGCGGGACGCTCGACTGTCATGATCGCCTGGCTGGGCTGGCGGCGTCGCTGCGGTCGCTGGTGGCCGCGATTCGTCGGACGATCATGCCGAAGAACAAGGCGAGCGGCACTACCCCCAAAGGTGTGCGCACGGGGTTTAAGATAATGAGCAGTGGCAGGGCCATCACCAGGATGAGCAATATAAGTTCCCCTGTCCCGAACGGCTCATTGCCTTGGTTCCGGTCGATGACGACTGCGAGAACCGCGTAACTGACCATCGGCAGATCGTAGAATACCGCATACGGCGTCGCAAGAAACGTGCCCACCATCAGCGCTGCCGCTCCCAACAAGGTGAAACCTTGTCGAAAGGACACCCACACCGCACCCATGGCGACGACAGCCGCAGCGAGCTGTGCAAGATCAGTACTCACCAAGCCAGCTCCGGACACCCTGAATGCCGCCGCCACGGTGGGATCGACACGCTGTAACGCCGGGAAATTCGTGACAAACCGCGACACACCCGCCAGCGCGAACGGCAGGCGCAGCCAAGCCGTCCAACCGAATGCCACGCCGCTGGCAATCACACTGGCGATCACCGTGGTTGCGGCGGTAGCGAGGCAGCGCCATTGCCGGGCCGAGATCAAGGCTACTGGCACCAGCAGGCCGAATTGCGGTTTGAATGCGGCCAGACCGAAGAGCACTCCGGCCAGGGCCGGCCTCCGGTCGGCCAGACGGCAGCCACCAATCATGAAGGCAGCGACCAGCAAAGAAACCTGACCGTAGTACATCGCGGCAAGCGTGCTCGGTGTCACTACGCTCAGCGTCGCGATGGATGGCCCCCAAGGTCGGTGCCAGCACGCCCAGCCATATAGAATCACGCTGACGCCGAGCCAGAGCAGCAGCCCGCCTGCCGGGGGTAGCAAAGCCAGCGGCCAGATCAGCAGGAGCAGGGACGGCGGATAGGCGAAGGGCAGATAGCCCGCTGTTGCACTGATCACATTGTGCTCGAACGCAAAGAGCGCATGCGGGTTATAGATCAAGGCCGCGGGTGTGTTGACGTGGATAAACTTCGACCAACTCCAGAACAGGGCGATCTTATTCACGTGATCCAGGACGTTGCCACGCAGCTCCCCGATGATCGCCGTGATGACCGCGAATGCCAAAAGAATACAGGCGACAACCAAAATCCCGAACAGGAACCGCGTCTTGCGGTCCTGCGTCCGCCAAACCGGCAGGCGCGGTAGTGACTGGCGCCGGAGCCGAACGGCGCTGCTGATCGTGCGTTCGAAGTCCGACATCGGAGGCCTTTCGCTGGGGACCTATCTTCTCGTCCCCCTCGGGGAGCGCGCGTGGGACAGCGCCACCATCCCCCCCGCCCGGTAACAACCCCGTTTCAGCCCCTACCCCACCCCGTACCGCAGCAGAATCCCCACCTTCCGCCAGCGCGACACCCGCACCGGCCGGTCCACCCGCGCCCACCCCCGCCGCTCCAGCGCCGCCAGCACCGCCCGGTACGTCGCCCCCATCAGCCGCGCCGGCTTCATCGCCCGCCGGTCGCAGCGCGCCATCCCCGCCCAAGCCTCGGCGAAATACCCATGCGCCAGCCCCGCCACCCGCGCGCACACGCGCGCCAACCCCGGCGAGGCCAGCGCGCCGGCCGGATCCAGCGGCACCCCCTCCGCCTCCAGCCACTCCCGCGGCAGATAGAGCCGCCCCCGCGCCGCATCCTCCGCCACGTCACGCAGGATGTTCGTCAGTTGCAGCGCCCGCCCCAGCGCGAACGCCACCCGGTCCGCCGCCGGCGAACTATCCCCGAACGCCCGCACCGACAGCCGCCCCACCGCCGCCGCCACCCGGTCGCAGTAAAGATCGAGCGTCGCCAGGTCCGGCGCCACGATCACCGTCTCGGCATCCATCTGCATGCCGTCGATCACCGCGACGAAATCCTCGGCCCGCAGCCCGTAGCGCGCCACCGCCGCCAGCAGCACGCGCGTCACCGGCCCGTCCGCCTCGCCGCGATACAGCCCCGCAATCCGCGCCCGCCAGGCCGCCAGCAGCGGCACCTTCCCGGCAAAATCGCCTTCGTCATCGACGATGTCGTCCACCTCGCGGCAGAACGCATAGACCGCATACATCGCCGCCCGCCGGTCCGCCGGCAGCACCCGCATGCCGCGATAGAACGAGGTCCCGGCGGCGCGCACGATCGCCTCCACCGCCGCCAGATCGCCGGGCGCGGCCCCCAACGGCGTTCCCAAGGGAGGTCCGGGCGTGCTCATCGCAGAAACCCGAGCGCGCCCAGCCCGGCCAGGACCGCGTCGATCCGCGTCAGCTTCACCCGCCGCGCGATCGGATCGCCTTTCCGCAGCCGTCCCGCCAGCCGGTGCGCGAGCCCCACGATCATCGCCGTCTCCAGCCGCAGCCGCCGCCCGCGCACCCGCCGCGGCAGATCGCGTCCCAGCATGTTCAGGTCGTCCACCCGGTCGAGCAGCGCATCGAACACCGCGCGCAGCGCCGGCGTGGCCGCCGGCCGGTGCAGGTCCTCGATCGTCGCCCGGTAGCGCGCCAGCAGGTTTCCCGGCAGGTAGCAGCGATCGAGTTCGGCCAGATCGCCCGCGCAATCCTGCAGATGGTTCAACACCTGCAAGGACGTGCACAACGCGTCCGAGGGTCCCCAGGTCGTGCGGCCCTCGCCATGCAACTCCAGCACGTAGCGCCCGACCGGCATCGCCGAATAGCGGCAATAATCCTGCAAATCCCGCCAATCCGCATAGCCGCGGCCGATCGCGTCGCGACGGAACGCCACCAGCAGATCGGTCGCATGCACCGCGCTCACCCCTGTCGCGGCCAGACTCGCGCGCAGGCGGGCGGCGCTCGGCGAACCGTCGTCGGCCAGCCCCAGCAGCACCGCCTCCATCACGTCCAGCCGCGCCACCTTGTCCTCCGGCGTCAGCACCGGACTGTCGGCGATGTCGTCGGCATTGCGGGCGAAGGCGTAATACGCATGCACATGCGCCCGCAGGTCGCGACGGATCAGGACCGAGCCGACGGGGAAGTTCTCGTCG
>JAJZVE010000126.1 GCA_021845835.1 Pseudomonadota bacterium
GATCACGACGATTTCCGCCACACTCGGGATGGTCGCGAACGCGGCCAGGTTCGCATGCGTCTCGCGCGCGTTCGACGGCGAGAGGATCTCGATCAGCATGACCGGGTTCGGGATGGCGTGCTGCCGGTACGCGGGATCGCAGGTCACGGCCAGATCGGGCGAAAGCATGTTCTCCTCGCGGCGGAACGCGGGGATGACGCCGCCCGCGGTCAGCACGCGACACGGGCTGCCGCGCTCGCGCAGATGAGCCGTCAGCAGATAGGCTAGCTCCGACTGGATGGCAGCGTGCTGCTGTGACGGCGTGCCCATCATCTCCGGGACGCCGTCGCGCAGGATCCAACGCCTGGAATTGCCGTCGCCCGGATCCCAGGCGAGGAACTCCTCCACGGTCATGTGACCCGGCGGCGGTCTCAACGCGGCGCTCATGCGGCAAGGATAGGCAGCCCCGCCGCCCCTGTCACGCGCTGCGGTGCATCGGGGCGTCCGGCGGGGCGGCGCGCGCCCAGGCGGGCTGTACGCCGGTCACGTGCAGATCGAGCCGCGCCAGCCCGGCCGGCAGCGGCGGCAGCCGCGCGTGCCCGTCGGTCCAGCGCACCATCGCGCCGCCGCGGCTTTCCGGCGGATGGAAGCCCTCGCACAGCGTCGGATCGTCGAGCGGCAGTTCCAGGTTCTTTCCGCCGATGCGCAGCCCGATCAGCCCCAGCATCACGCCCAGCCGCCGCCGGTCCTCCGAGGCCGGTTCGGTTTCGGCCGGCACGCCGGCGCGGCTGACGATGCGGATGTCGGCCGCGCCCGGCGGGATCGCGAAGCGGTGCGCGGCGCCGGCGATGCTGGCGACGTTCAGGCGCGCCCCATCGACCAGCAGATGCAGGTCCGGCTCGCGCGTCAGCGCATGGCCGAGCACGCGCGCCCGCAGCAGCAGCGCCCGCCGCGCCTCCTCCACCGCCGCGCCGCGCAGCGCGCGGGGTGCGCAATCGGTGGCCGCGGGCGGCGTGTCGGTGAAGCGCGGGTGCAGCAGCAGCACGTTGCCGTCGCCGAAGTCCGCGCGGCTGCCGCGGTCCGGGTGGCTTTCGGCCGGCGCGCCCTCGGCCAGCAGCACGTCATGCCCGTCCAGCGCCACATGGAAATAGTCGAGCCGCAGCCACGATGGATCGGGTAGCACGGTGGCACCGTTCACCAGCAGCCGCGCCGGCAGCAGTGCGCCGTTCAGCAGCAGCGCATGGTCGGGAGAGAGCAGCAGGTCGCGCGTCGGCACGCCATTGCCGATGGCGCCGCGGCGGATGCGCACCGGCCACGCCTCGGCCGGGCGCGGATGGTGCCGCAGATCGAGCCGCCGGCAGCCCACCCAGGCGACGCGCCGCAGCCCGCCGCTGCGAATGACGGCGGCGGTGCCGGGGGCCAGCGATTCGACCGGCACCTCGCCATAGGCGGTCAGGATGCGGGTGCCGCGCAGAAAGCAGGGGGACGACGCGAGCGCCGGCATGAGGTGTTTCCTTCCCGCAATGGCGTCGCCAGGGTAAACGCTGTCATTGTGTCCGGGATGGCGGTTCGCGCAGCTGTGACACTGATCGGCAAGCGCAATAGCTTGAGGTCGCGGCGGCGGTGCGCCTTCACCCGGCCCGGGGGCCGGAGTATGCCGAGGCGAGCGAAGGGAGGCGCGCCGATGACCGAACCTTATCCCGCCGACACCATCCCCGACCTGCTGGCGCGCGTGGCGGCGGACAACCGCGCCATCGGCGCGCCGGGGCGGGCCTGGCTCTCGCATGGCGGCTTGCGCGCGCTGGCCGGGACCACGATCGCGACCCTGAACCGCATGGGTATCGGCCGCGGCGACCGGGTGGCGATCGTGCTGCCGAACGGGCCGGAGATGGCCGCCGCCTTCGTCGCGATCGCCAGCGGCGCCACCACGGCGCCGCTCAATCCGGCCTACAAGGCGGAGGAATTCGACTTCTATCTGGCCGATCTCGGCGCCAGGGCGCTGGTGATCCTGGAGGGGATGGACAACCCCGCCCGCAGCGTCGCCGCCGCGCGCGGCATCCCCGTCGTGGACCTGCGGCCGGGCGAGGCGGCGGGCGCGTTCACGCTGCATCCGGCCACGCCGCTCGCCGGCGCGCCGGCGCGCACGGGATTCGCGGCGGCGGACGACGTGGCGCTGGTGCTGCACACATCCGGCACCACCTCGCGGCCGAAAATCGTGCCGCTGCGCCACGTCAACGTCACCGCCTCCGCGTTCCACATCGCGCGCACGCTGCGGCTGACCGCCGAGGATTGCTGCCTCAACATCATGCCGCTGTTCCACATCCACGGGCTGATGGCGGCGACGCTGGCCTCGCTCGGCGCCGGCGCGTCGGTGTGCGCGACGCCGGGGTTCAACGCCTTCCGCTTCTTCGCCTGGTACGACGAGGCGAAGCCGAGCTGGGTGACGGCGGTGCCGACCATGTACCAGGCGCTGCTGCCATATGCCGGGCGCCACCGCGACATCATCGCGCGCGGGCGCCTGCGGCTGCTGCGTTCCTCCTCCGCCTCGCTGCCGCCGCAGGTGATGGCGGGGCTGGAAGCGGCGTTCGGCGTGCCGGTGATCGAGAGCTACGGCATGACCGAGGCCGCGCACCAGATGGCCAGCAACCCGCTGCCGCCGGCGCCGCGCCATGCCGGCTCGGTCGGTGTCGCGGCGGGGCCGGACGTGGCGATCATGGACGCCGACGGCGCGCTGCTGCCCGCCGGCGCGCGCGGCGAAGTGGTGATCCGCGGGCGCAACGTGACCGCCGGCTACGAGGCCAATCCGGAGGCGAACGCGCGCGCGTTCACCAACGGCTGGTTCCGCACCGGCGACGAGGGCTGGCTGGACGAGGCCGGCTATCTGCGGCTTTCCGGCCGGCTCAAGGAGATCATCAACCGCGGCGGCGAGAAGGTCAGCCCGCTGGAGGTCGATGAAGTGCTGATGGACCATCCCGCCGTGCAGCAGGTCGTCACCTTCGCGATGCCGCACGCGAAGCTGGGCGAGGAGGTGGCGGCGGCGGTGGTGCTGCGGCCGGGCGGCGCGGTGGACGAGGCCGGGCTGCGCAGCTTTGCCGCCGAGCGGCTGGCGGCGTTCAAGGTGCCGCGCCGCGTGGTGTTCCTCGACGAGATCCCGAAGGGCGCGACCGGCAAGCTGCAGCGCATCGGGCTGGCGGCGCGGCTGGGGCTGGCCGAATGAGGATCGGCGTCTTCGGCGCCGGCGCGATCGGCGGCCTGCTCGCCGCGCGGCTGGCGCAGTCGGGCGCCGAGGTGACGGTGGTGGCGCGCGGCCCGCATCTGGCGGCGATGCAGGCGGACGGCCTGCGCCTCATCAGCGGCGGCGCAACGATCGTGACGCGCCCGCGCTGCGTCGCCGACGCGGCGGAGGCAGGCGCGCAGGATTTCGTCGTCGTCACGCTGAAGGCGCACGGCCTGCCCGCCGCCGCCCCGGCGATCGCGCGCATGCTGGCGCCCGAGACGGCGCTGGTGACGGCGATCAACGGCGTGCCCTACTGGTATTTTCATGCTCTCGACGGACCGTATCGCGATCGGCGCGTCGAAAGCGTCGATCCCGGCGGCGCAGTGTCGTCAGTGCTGCCGCCGGCGCGTGCGATCGGCTGCATCGTCTATCCGGCGGCGGAAGTCGTGGCGCCCGGCGTGGTCGAACATACCTACGGCGACCGTTTCACGCTCGGCGAGCCGGACGGCGCGCGCAGCCCGCGCTGCCAGCGTCTGGCGGCGGCGTTGCAGGCGGCCGGGTTCAAGGCGCCGATCCGTCCGCGTATCCGCGACGAGATCTGGGTGAAGCTGTGGGGCAATCTCGCCTTCAATCCGCTGTCGGCGCTGACCGGCGCGACGCTGGACCGGCTGACCGGGCGGCCCGATCTGCGGGCGGTGGCGCGCGCGATGATGGTCGAGGGCCAGGCGGTGGCGGAGGCGCTGGGCGTGCGCTTCGCAATCGACGTGGACAGGCGCATCGCCGGCGCCGCCGAGGTGGGCGCGCACAGGACCTCGATGCTGCAGGACCTGGAACGCGGCCGGCCGATGGAGATCGACGCGCTGCTCGGGGCGGTCGCCGAACTGGGCACGCTGGCCGGCGTGACGACGCCGGTCTGCGATATGGTGCTGGCGCTGCTGCGCGAGCGGGCGCGGCAGGCCGGTTGCTACACCCTGTAGCGGCCGATGGATGGCGTGAATATAAAGAGAGAGCGATGCAACTTGCGCAGCGCGCTATCATTTGCAAATAGCAGGAATCAGGAGAGCGTCGCGTGTCTGGGCAGACCGCCTTCACCGTCACCGACCAGGCCAGCCTCGCTGCCGCCATTGATGCGATGGATCTGTCAGGCGCGGCGTCGGCGCCTAACACCAGCTACAGCATCACCATCGCCGGTGGCGCGGGCACGGCGATCCAGCTCACCAGCGACCTGCCGGCGATCAATCTCGCCAGCGGCGACACGCTGTTCATCAACGGCGGCGGTGCCACGCTGCACGGCGACGGCCATCAGCGGGGGTTGTTCGTCTATGCCGGCAACGTCGCAATCGGCAACCTGACGATCAGCAACACCGCGGCGATCGGCGGCAGCGGCGGCGGCGGGTGGGAGGGCGGCGGGGGCGGCGCCGGCCTCGGCGGCGGGCTGTTCGTCGGCTCCGGCGCCACCGTCGCGCTGGCGGGCGTCATCTTCACCGGCAACGCGGCGATCGGCGGCAACGGCGGCTTCGGCGGCGGCTACGGCCTCGGCGGCGGTGGCGGCATGGGCGGCGCGGGCGGCGGCGGCCCGGCGCAGAGCGGCGGCGGCGGTATTGGGCGCAAGGCGACGGGGGCCGGAAACGGCGCGGCCGGCGCCGGCATCGTGACGGGCGTGCCGGCCACGTCCTACGGCAGCTACTCGACGGCGGCGGGCGGCGGCGGCGGCGGCGGCTACAGCGGCGGCGGCGTCGGCGCCGCGGGCAAGAACGGCGGCTTCGGCGGCGGCGGCGCGGCCTATGGCTCCGGCGGGTTCGGCGGCGGCGCCGGGGCGTTCGGCCGGAGCGGCGGCTGGGGCGGCGGCGGCAGCGGTGGCATCCATGCCGGCCCGCAAGGCTTCGGCGGCGGTGCCGGCGGCGCCGGCAGCTACATCCAGCAGTCCACCGGCTATGGCTATTACGGCGGCTACTACCAGCAATCGCCCGGCCCGGCGGCGGGGGGCGGCGGCCTGGGCGCGGGCGGCAACGTGTTCGTGCAGCAGGGCGGCGTGCTGGCGATCGGCGCCGGCGCGCTGCTCAACGGCCACGTCACCGCCGGCGCCGCCGGCGGCACCACGCCCGGCATCACCAATGCCTTCGCGCTCGGCAGCGCCGTGTTCCTGCAAGGCTACGAGACGCTGTTCCTCAGCCCGGCGGTCGGGCAGACGCTGACCGTCAGCGGGGTCATCGCCGACCAGGCCGGCTCCGGCGTCGGGCCGACCGTGCAGGGCAGCGGCACCGTCGTCGTCTCCGGCGGCATGGTCGTGCTGTCCGCCGCCAACACCTATACCGGCCCGACCGTGATCGACGGCGGCACGCTCGATCTCGGCAGCGCGCAGTCGGCCGGCAGCGGTTCCATCGTGTTCACCGGAGGCGCCGGCACGCTCGACATCGCCGCCGCGGCGCCGGGCAACCCGCTCGTCGATTTCCGGTCGGTGGACGCGATCGCGCTCGCCGCCGATCCCGCTTCCGTGTCTTATGACCCGGCGCAGCACGTCGCGAGCTATGCCGGCGGGTCGCTGCATTTCGACCCGACGACGGCGCCGCGCGCCATCGCCTACGACGCCGCGACCGGCGTGCTGACCGTCCCCTGCTTCGCCGCCGGTACGCGCATCGCGACACCCGGCGGCGCGGTCGCGGTGGAGCGGCTGCGCGTCGGCGAGAGCGTGTGTCTGGCGGAGGGCGGCACCGCGCCGGTGGTCTGGCTCGGTCATCGCCGCATCGACTGCCGGCGTCATCCGCGCCCGGACGACGTGCATCCGGTGCGCATCGCCGCGCACGCCTTTGGCATGGGCCGTCCGGCGCGCGACATCCGGTTGTCGCCCGACCATGCCGTGTTCGTGGACGGCGTGCTGATCCCGGTGCGCTACCTGCTGAACGATGCCACCGTCGCGCAACTGGCGGTGGCCACCGTCACCTACTGGCATGTCGAGCTGCCCGCGCATGGCGTGCTGCTGGCGGACGGGCTGCCGGCCGAGAGCTACCTCGACAGCGGCAATCGCGCCGCCTTCGCCAATGGCGGCACGCTGGTCATGGCGCACGCCGATTTTGCCCGCCGCGTCTGGACGGACCGCGGCTGCGCGCCGCTCGTCACCGAAGGCGCCATGCGCGACCGCGTGTATGCGCGGCTGATCGCGCAGGCGCTAACGCTGGGCTGGCGGGCAGCGGATGCGGGCGGCGGCGCGGTACGCTGGATCGCGCCCGCGGCGGCCTGGCCGGTCAGGCGCCGGACAGGACGTGGATGACGCGCCTGGCGATCATCGGCCTGGTGCGTTCGGCATAGGTCGCCATGTGCGGCGTGGCGGCGTGCGCGCGCAGCGCCTCCGCACTCTCCCATTTCTCGATCACCACGAACGTGTCCGGACCGAGCGCGGCGGCGAACTTGCCGAAGCCCTCGGCGTCGATTGCCGGGCCGTATTCGATGCAGCCCTTCTCGGCATGCACGTTCGGCATGTTGGCGCGGAACTCGGCGAGCACCGCGTCGCGCTGGCCGGGCTGGGCGGTGATCAGGGCAAGGACATGGATCATGGTGCGTCTCCCGAGAGTGCCGGCCCGAGACTTGCCCGGTTTCGCGCCGGCGTGAAAGCCCCCGCGGTTCAGACGACCCGCAGCCCGGGCGGCAGCCGTGCGGGATCGTGCCAGAACGTGTCGGGGTCGAAGCGGGTGAACAGGTCGGGCGGCAGCACCGTGCGCCGCGACTCGCGCTGCACCTCCGGCGCCACGTCGTGCAGGCCGGGCGTGCCCATGCGCGCGTCGAACTCGCGCGCCTCGTCATAGGTGATATGCGCGAAGTCGTGCGCGAACGGCGGCAGGCCGAGGAACGCATAGACGGCGGCGAGTGCGCGCGCCGGTTCGGCCGTCAGCGTCTCGTAGGTCAGCAGCAGCAGCCGGTCGGCCTGTTCGCCGAAGCAAGCCTCGCGCAGCGCGTTCCAGGCGAAGCCGACCAGCCCGGCGCCGCCGCCCAGCGTCTCCATGCGGGCATAGACGGTGCCGTGCGGATCGAACTTGAACAGGCCGGACGGCTCGAAGTGGTTGCGGCGGACCAGGCGCTCGATGCTGTCCATGATCCAGGGCACGTCGCGCACACAGGCGATCACCCTGGCATCCGGGAACAGCGCCGCCAGCGCCGGCAGCCGCGCGCACCAGACGCGGTTGGTGTCGAACACCGTCTTCGCAGGATGGATGCGATGGTAGTAGGCGTCGAACACGCCGCGCAGGATGGCGGCGCGCCGGTCGTCGTCGATGAACACGGCGGCCTCGTTGGCCTGGCTCATCTCCCGCAGCACCGCGCCGAACAGCGCGCCGACAGGACTGGTCATGCCGGCATGAAGCAGCGGATTCTGCCGCAGGATCGCCGCCAGCAGCGTCGAACCGGAGCGCGGCAGGCCGGAGATGAAATGGATGCCGCGTTCCATCGCTGGCCTGTTCCGTAGGGACGTGTCCCATCCGTCCGAAGGGGAGGACGACTCGATCTACGGCGTCGGCCCGGGGTGCGGCAAGGGGGCGGTGCGCACCGCCAGCCGTTCGAGGGCTTCGGCAGGGCCGGGATAGCCAAACAGATAGCCCTGCCCCTCATCGCACCCCATCGCGCGCAAAAGGGAGAGCTGCGCCTCCGTCTCGACTCCCTCGGCGTTGACCCGTATCGCCAGGCTGTGGCCGAGGGTGATCACTGCCTGCACGATTGCGGCAGCACCGGGGTCGGTGCTCATACACGCGACGAAGCTTTGATCCACCTTGAGCTTGTCGAAGGGGAAGCGGCGAAGATAGTTCAGGCTCGAATACCCGGTGCCGAAATCGTCGAGCACGATGCTGACGCCGAGCGCGCGAAGCCGACCCAACGTCGCGATCGTCGCTGTCGTGTCGTACAGCAGCAGCGCCTCGGTGATTTCCAGCTCCAGCCGATTGGCTGGCAATCCGGTTTCCACCAGCACCTGCGTTACCAGTTCGACGAGGCCGGGCCGGCGCACCTGCCTGGGTGAGAGGTTCACGGCCAGCGACAATCCGTCCCACTGAACGGCACGGGCGCAGGCCGCACGCAGCACCCAGGCGCCAAGCTCGTCGATCAGCCCGGCGTTCTCGGCCAGCGGGATGAACTCGGCCGGTGCCAGCCTGCCATGCTTCGGATGCCACCAGCGCACCAGCGCCTCGGCACCGATGATGCGGTGCGACGCGAGCGCCACGATGGGCTGGAAATGTACCTGCAGCCCGCCTTCCGCCAACGCCCGGCGCAGGTCGCGTTCCATGTCCTTGCGCCGGTGCAGCACGGCGTACATCGTGGCCTGGAAGAAGCGGTAGGTGCCGCGCCCCGCCGCCTTGGCCTGGTAGAGCGCCATGTCGGCCTGGCGCAGCAGGAGATCGAGTTGCGCGTCCTCGTCGCCGCGCGCGCACAGCGCGATGCCGACGCTGGTGCGCACCTGCACCTCGTGTCCGGCCAGCACGAAGGGCGCCGATATCGCACCGATTACCCGTTGCGTCACCTCCGCCGCCTCTTCGGCCGTGGTGATCCCTTCGAGCAGTATTGCGAACTCGTCCCCTCCCAGCCGGGCCAGGGTGTCTTCGCTGCGCAGGCACGGGCCAATGCGCGTCGCCACTTGTCGCAAGAGTTCGTCGCCCGCCGGATGGCCGAGGGTGTCGTTCACGTCCTTGAAGTGATCGAGGTCGAGGAACAGCACCGCGACCAACCAGTCCTTGGCTGTCGGGTCAGGCCGGTGGTCATCCAACCGGCTTTCCCCGCGCAGGCGGGCCAGGGTGCGTTCCAGGCGCTCGCTGAACAGGGTGCGGTTGGGCAGGCCGGTCAGGGCGTCGTGATGCGCCATGTGCCGGACATGCGCCTCTGCCTCGCGCCGCTCAGTAATGTCCTCGAACGTGGCGACCCAGCCACCGCCGAAGGTCGGCTCATGGTGAATGATCTGTACGCGGCCGTTGCGCAGCGTCACCTCGGTATCCGTCACCCGCTCCGCAACCGCCATGCGATCGCGCCAGGCAGCGTACTGCTCCGGCGGCATGTTCGGCCCGGTACCGGCGGCATAGCGCAGGTCCACTACGTCGCGCAGGGTCATGCCGATCCAGAGCTGGTTCGGATCGAGGCCGTACATCTCGGCATAGTGCCGGTTGAAGAGTAACAGGCGCTGCTGGCCGTCAAACACGCACAAGCCCTGCCGGATGCGGTCGAGTGCAAGATCGCGCAACTCGATCTCACTGAGCAGGGCAGCCACACCGCTGGAACCACTGCCGGGCATCACCATTTCTCTCATTTCGAATGAGAAAACAGTTCAGAGGGCTTCGCGATCATTTCCTCGCTGGAGGGGGTTCCCTATGATGTGGCTGTTGTTCCGCTTTAAAGCTAACCTCAGGTTAAATTGCCCGATGGCGGCAGAGGACGACCAAACCGCCTTGTATCATAATGCACTCGAAAGCACGCGCGAAAAATGCGGGGATGCATGAATGCGCCCGGGTGTTGCCTCGCCGAAGCAGCGCGCCAGC
>JAJZVE010000127.1 GCA_021845835.1 Pseudomonadota bacterium
GATCCCGCAGCCGCATCGCGAACTGGGGGTAGTCGAAGATGCGGATACCCATGGCATGGAGATACCGGGTCATTCCGTCCGCATAGCAAACCCCGGGCAGTGTTCCAGTAATCACGATGCGGTCGTAGCACGACAGCACCCCGACGATCCGATCGTCGTAGCGCTCTGTCAAAGATTGGCTCATGTCGCCTCCCAGGATGACACCCTCGCGGGGGAAGACTACACCAGACCTGTTGGTTCCGGCTTTGCCGGCTTAGGGTACAGACGCCGATGCAGGGGGAAGTCGCGAGCGGCCTGGGCACCCCCCAGTTCGGCTGCATGCTGCTCTCAATTGTTCGAGGCGTAGGCGCGCGGACGCCAGAGCATGTCAGTCCTTCCGGCGTCGTTGGCGTGGCGGGCCAACACGAACAGCAGGTCGGACAGCCTGTTGAGGTAGGTCAGCGCCGCAGGCGTGACGGCAGGTCCGACAGTACCTTCCTCCGCCTCAGGGAGATCACTCTCCAGATTCAGCTCGACCACCAGCCGCTCCGCCCGCCGCACGATGGTGCGCGCGACATGCAAGTAGGCGGCTGCGGCGCTGCCGCCCGGAAGCACGAAGCTATCGAGCGGGGGCAAGTCGGCATTCAGCGCGTCAATCATGCGTTCCAGCCACTCCACCTGGGCGGACTCGACCCGGATGCGCTCCTTGCCGGACCTGGAGGGTGGCACGCAGAGATCCGCGCCCAGGTCGAACAGGTCGTTCTGGATTCGAGCCAGGATCTTCGCGTACCGTTCATCCGCGTGCAGGCAGGCGAGACCCAGCGAGGCGTTGGCCTCGTCCACCGCGCCGTAGGCAGCGACGCGCGGGCTCGCCTTCGATACCCGATTCCCGTCACCGAGCGAGGTCGACCCGTCATCGCCGCCCCGCGTGTAGATTTTCGTCAGCCGTACCATTCGTTCCCTCCTCCGACCGCGGCGGCCGCGCTACCCTCCCGGCACTTCGTCCGGCTGCATGTTCCCCGCCCCGATGACGCGCTGGTACGCATCGACGATGTGGGAGTGCATCAGCCCGGCTGCGGCATCGGCATCACCTCGCCGCATCTCGTCCAGGATGCGCTCGTGCTCGCGCCATACGCTGACCGACATGCCGGGGGAGCGAAGTATCTGTCGCATGCCGCGGCGGAAATGCAGCCAATGCAGGCGCATCGTGTCCGCCACGAGGGCATTGCCGCTGAGATCGTAGATGAAATTGTGGAAGTCCATGTCGGCCTGCAGCACCGCCCTGCTATCGCCCGCCTGCATCGTCGCCCGCCCGCGCTCGATGATCAACCGGCCCGCCTGGGCGAGCGCAGCATCCATGCGTGGGGTGGCAAGCCGCACCGCCAGCGGGTCCACCGCCGATCGTAGCTGGTAAATCGCCTCGAAGAAGTCCGGCTGCACTGCGGTGACGGTCAGCCCGCGCCTGCCCTCCTGGGCTAAAAAGCCCTGAGATTTCAGAATGGCAAGGGCGTGGGTCACCGGCTGGCGGGACACGTTGAGGCGCGAGGCGACCTCCTCCTGGGTAACCCGCTTTCCGGCCTTCAGGACGCCGTTGCAGAGGGTATCCAAAATCCTCTCATAGGCTTGGTCCACCAGGGTTTTCGACGGCTCCAGCGACTCCACCACCATCTCCTCCGACTATTCTCCGGAACGGAGCGCAGCATACGCTGCTTGACTCGCCGCCGCCAACTCGTATTTTGTGTTCTGAATTCAATAACAGGGGGGTGAACGTGGGTAGACCTATCCGAGTGCTGCTCGCGAAGGTCGGTCTTGACGGTCACGACCGTGGGGTTCGCGTTGTCGCCAGGACACTGCGCGATGCCGGCATGGACGTGATATACACCGGCCTGCACCGCACCCCGGAGGAGGTAGTGAACGCGGCCGTGCAGGAGGATGTCGACGTCCTCGGCGTCAGCCTGCTGTCGGGTGTCCAGCTCACAGTATTTCCGAAGATCTTCAAGCTGCTCGGCGAGCGGGGGGTGGACGACATGATCGTCGTCGTCGGCGGCGTCATGCCCGACGAGGACGTGGTCGAGCTGAAGAAGATGGGCGTGCATGAGGTGATGCTGCAGGACACGCCCCCCGAAATGATCGTGTCGACGCTGACACGTCTGGTCGCCGAGCGCGGCCAGCGCTGACCCGGGTGCATGCGTTATGGAATCCTGGTCTTTCCCCCCCTCCTACGATGATAGCTATTTCCCAGAGGAGGGCAGCCGTTACTGGTTCCCCCGGCGCGAGACGATGCCCGCCGCCGATCGCGAGCGCGCAATCCTAGAACGGCTGCAGGAGGTTTGCCGCTACGCCTACGCGCATGCGCCGTTCTACCGCCGCAAGTGGAACGAGGCCGGTTTCCACCCGGACCACCTACGCTCGCTTGAGGATTTCGAGGACAAGGTTCCGGTCGTCACCAAGAAGGATCTGCGGGACTCGCAGGCGGCCGCGCCGCCCTTCGGCGACTACCTCTGTGTGCCGGACCGCGAAATCTTCCATGTCCACGGCACCAGTGGCACGACCGGGCGGCCCACCGCCTTCGGCATCGGCCGCAACGATTGGAGGGCGATCGCCAATGCCCATGCCCGGATCATGTGGGCGATGGGAATGCGGCCGGGCGACATGATCTGCGTCGCCGCCATCCTCTCGCTCTACATGGGAAGCTGGGGAGCCCTGTCCGGGGCCGAGCGGCTCGGCGCCAAGGCGTTCCCTTTCGGCGCCGGCGCCCCTGGCATGACGACGCGCTGCGCGCAGTGGCTTCATACGATGCGCCCGGCCGGCTTCTACGGCACTCCCACCTACGCCGTCCACCTGGCCCAGACGGCGATCGCCGATGGGCTGAACCCGCGCGATTTTGGCCTGAAATACATGTTCTTCTCGGGCGAGCCCGGCGCCTCGATCCCCGGCGTGCGCAATCGGATCGAAGAGCTGTACGGCGCCTGCGTGTTCGATTCCGGCTCGATGGCCGAGATGAGCCCCTGGATGAACGTCGCGGGATCGGCCGAGACCGAGGGCATGCTGTGCTGGCAGGACGTGGTCTACACCGAGATCTGCGACCCGATCACGATGCGGCGCGTGCCGTACGGCAGCCGCGGCACGCCGGTCTACACGCATCTGGAACGAACCTCGCAGCCGATGATTCGCCTTGCCTCGGGCGACCTGACCCAATGGGTGGATGGTCCCAACCCCTGTGGTCGGACCTACCCGCGGTTGCCGCAGGGCATCTTCGGCCGGATCGACGACATGTTCACGATCCGCGGCGAGAATGTCTATCCGAGCGAGATCGACGCCGTGCTAAACGAGACCCCGGGCTACGGCGGCGAGCACCAGATCATCATCACCCGCGAAGCGGCAATGGACGAACTGCTGCTGCGAATTGAGGTCGACCTCGACGGAGAAGAAGCGCAAGAGCGGTTTCGACAGGATGCTTGCCACCGCATCCAAAGGATGCTGGGCCTGCGCACGCGGGCCGAGATCCTGGCGATCGGCTCGCTGCCCCGCACCGACTTCAAAGCGCGCCGGGTGATCGATGATCGCGCGGCCTTTCGCGACATGTATGCCCAGATCCGAGCGGAGAGCGGCGGATGAGCCGCTACGTCTCATCGGGCGAGTTAGTCGGCCGGGTCGCCAACGGCGAAGTCGCCGCGATCGCACGGATGATCTCGCGTGCCGAGGCCGGCGTAGCGGAGGCGCGGCATGCTCTCGCGGAGATCTATCGCCGCGCCGGGCGAGCGCATGTCATTGGCCTGACCGGCGTGCCGGGCAGCGGCAAGTCGACGCTGGTCGCAACGCTGACGGCGCGGCTGCGCGCGGCGGGCGAGCGCGTCGGCATCGTCGCGATCGACCCGTCCAGTCCGTACTCCGGCGGCGCGATCCTGGGCGATCGAATCCGTATGACCGACCTCGTGAACGATCCCGGCGTCTACATCCGCAGCATGGCCACCCGCGGCGCGATGGGCGGCATGGCACGTGCGACGATGGACGCTGTCGACGTGCTCGATGTCGGAGGATTCGGCACTATCATCATCGAGACGGTCGGCGTCGGCCAGGACGAAGTAGAGATCGCCCGCGCGTCGCACACCACCGTCGTGGTGTCGGCACCGGGGCTCGGTGACGAGATCCAGGCGATCAAGGCCGGCATGCTGGAGATCGCCGACGTGCATGTCGTCTCCAAATGCGACCGCAGCGACGCCAACCGCACGCTGATCGACTTGAAGCAGATGCTGAACATGGGCGCGCAGCGTGGCGCCGCGCCGGAGTGGCAAACGCCGGTGGTCGGCATCAGCTCCTACACCGGCGCCGGCTTCGACGAGCTTATGGGGGCGCTGGATCGACACCGCCGCGTCGACTTCGACACGGAGACGGGGCGGCGGCGGCGTGTCGCCATCGCCCGCTTCCGCCTGGAGAAAACGGCTGAGAATCTGCTGCTGGAGCGCTTCGCACGTGCCTCCGCTCCCCTCGTACCCGACCTCGCGGAGCGGCTGCAACGCCACGAGGGCGACCCCTACTCGCTGGCTGGCGAGCTGATCGCCGCATCGATTGGGAAGGAATGACCTCATGAACATCATCGACCCGAAAGCCGCCGAAGAACTCCGCAAGGAAGTGCGTGACTGGGAAGCGACGGAGGTTGCTCAGTTCCTGAAGAAGCAGGCCGAGCGCAAAACCGACTTCCTGACGCTCGGAGATATCCCGGTCAAGCGCACCTACACGGCAGCGGACTTGGTCGAGACGCCGGTCGCCGATATCGGCCTGCCTGGGCGCTACCCGTTCACCCGCGGTCCATACCCGACGATGTATCGCTCGCGCCTCTGGACCATGCGCCAGATCGCCGGCTTCGGCACGGGCGAGGACACCAATCGGCGCTTCAAGTATCTGATCGCCCAGGGCCAGACCGGCATATCCACCGATTTCGACATGCCCACGCTAATGGGCTACGATTCCGATCATCCAATGAGTGAGGGCGAGGTCGGCCGCGAGGGCGTCGCGGTCGACACGCTCGCGGATATGGAGGCGCTGTTCGACGGCATCGACCTGGAGACGATCTCCGTGTCGATGACCATCAATCCCGCCGCCTGGATACTGCTCGCGATGTACATCGTGTTGGCGGAGAAGCGCGGCTATGACCTGAACAAGCTGTCCGGCACCATCCAAGCCGACATCTTGAAGGAGTACATGGCCCAGAAGGAATACATCTTCCCGGTCGAGCCCTCGGTGCGGATCGTGCGCGACTGCATCACCTACTGCGCGAAGAACATGAAGCGGTACAACCCGATCAACATCTCGGGCTACCACATTTCCGAGGCCGGCGCCTCGCCGCTGCACGAGGCCGCCTTCACCCTCGCCAACCTGATCGTCTACGTCGAGGAAGTGCTGAAGACCGGCATGGCGGTGGACGAGTTCGCGCCCCGGCTCGCATTCTTCTTCGTCTGTCAGGCCGACTTCTTCGAGGAGATCGCGAAGTTCCGCGCGCTGCGCCGGTGCTACGCGAAGATCATGAAGGAGCGATTTGGCGCGAAAAATCCGGACTCGATGCGGCTGCGCTTCCATTGCCAGACTGCGGCGGCGTCGTTGACCAAGCCGCAGTACATGGTGAACGTGGTTCGCACCTCGATGCAGGCTCTGGCGGCCGTGCTGGGCGGCTGCCAGTCGCTGCACACCAACGGCTACGACGAGGCCTTCGCCATCCCCACCGAGGACGCGATGCGGATGGCGCTGCGTACCCAACAGGTGATCGCCGAGGAAACCAACGTCACCCAGGTGATCGACCCGCTCGGCGGTTCCTATTACGTCGAGACGCTGACCACGGAATACGAGACGCGCATCTTCGCCATCCTCAAGGAAGTGGATGAGCGCGGCGGTACGCTGAAGCTGATCCAGGACGGCTGGTTTCAGAAGCACATTGCCGACTTCGCTTACGAGACCGCGTTGCGAAAGCAATCCGGTGAGAAGCCGGTGATCGGCGTCAACCACTTGGTCGACAACACCCAGGATCCGCCGATCGAGACCCACCCCTACGACCACACCACTGCCGAGCGGCAGATTGCGCGCACTCGGCGGGTGCGGCAGGAGCGCGACCCCGCGATCTTCAACCGGCTGATCGGCGAGCTGGTGGAGGTGGCGAAGGATGCTTCTCGCAACATCATGCCAGTCACCATCGAGCTGGTGCGCAACGGCGCGACGATGGGCGACATCGTCGAGACACTAAAGAAGGTCTGGGGCACGTACCGCGAGACGCCTGTCTACTAGCTACCCCGCGCCCCCCGCGAGGCGCGGTCACAACAACAGGACGACAACGCCCGGCGTTCTTCGTATGCGAAGAATAATTGAGGAAGAGGATGTCCGAAATGCGCGCGATGCTGGGGAAGACACCGGCCAAGGACCGAGACGAGCTATACGGCCGCGTGTCGCGGCGCCTGCTGCCGCTGCTGCTCTTCTGCTACGTCTGCTCTTACCTCGACCGCGTGAACGTCGGCTTCGCCAAGCTGCAAATGCTGAGCGAACTGAAGTTCAGCGAGACGGTGTACGGCCTGGGTGCGGGCATCTTCTTCCTGGGCTACGTGCTGTTCGAGATCCCGAGCAACCTCGTGATGATCCGGGTCGGCGCGCGGTTCTGGATTGGCCGCATCATGGTGACCTGGGGTGTGACCTCGGCTGCGATGATGTTCGTCAGCTCGCCGGCCCTCTTCTACGTGCTGCGATTCCTGCTCGGCGCGGCCGAGGCCGGGTTTATCCCCGCGGTGCTCTACTACCTCAGCACCTGGTTCCCGGCGGACCGGCGCGGAAAAGCGACGGCGCTGTTCCTGAGCGGCATCCCGCTCTCCGGACTGCTTGGCGGCCCCATCTCCGGTTGGATTCTCAAGGGCCTGAACGGCGCCGGCGGGCTGTCCGGCTGGCAATGGATGTTCCTGCTCGAAGCCCTGCCAGCGGTAATCGGCGGCTTGGCCTGCTTCTTCTTGCTAGACGATAACGCCGCCGGCGCGACCTGGCTGGACGAGGACGAGAAGGCGATCATCACCGCCGATTTGGCGCGCGAGGAGCGCGACAAGGCGCTGCACTCGCTACGCGACGGGCTGCTGAGCAGCAAGGTCTGGTATCTCAGCGCGCTCTACATGGCGTTCACCATGGGCCTGTACGCCATCTCTTTCTGGCTGCCCAGCATCATCGCCAATAGCGGGGTCAAGGATCCTCTGGCCGTCGGGCTGCTGACGGCGATCCCCTACGCGGTAGCGCTGCCTACGATGTACCTGGTCGGCCTCTCGTCCGACCGGCGGCGTGAACGGCGCTTCCACCTGGCCCTGCCCGCTTTCGCCGGCGCGGCTGGCCTGTTGTTCAGCATAATGTTCGCGCATGACACCGCGTATGCAATGGTCGTGCTGACGGTGGCGACCGCTGGCATCCTGACCTGCATCCCGCAATTCTATACGCTGCCGCCCGCCATCATGGGCGGGGCTGCAGCCGCGATGGGCTTCGCCGTGGCCAACTCAGTCGGCTCGATCGCCGGCTTCGTCAGCCCGTACCTCATCGGGTACGTGAAGGATCTGACAGGCAGCACCAACTACGGTGTGCTGGTGATCGGGCTCTGCCTGCTGCTTGGAGGGGCGTTGGTGTTCGCGGTGCCGGCGCGGCTCGTGAACAAGTAACACCGCGGAGGGCGCGATGCAGGAGGAGCCGGGCGGGACGGCGGCGGAGCTGGTGGCACGCTTCCTGCTGCGGCGCGGCGTGCGTCGCCTGTTCGGTCTGCAGGGTGGCCACATCCAGCCGATCTGGGACCACGCCGCCTGCTTGGGCATCGAAATCGTTGACGTACGCGACGAAGGTGCGGCCGTGCATATGGCGCAAGCGCACGCCGAGCTGACTGGTGAGATCGGGGTCGCCATGGTCACTGCCGGCCCCGGCGTGACGAATACAGTCACGGCGGTCGCTAACGCCGCAATCGCCCGGATGCCGCTGCTGCTAATCGGTGGCTGTCCGCCGCGCCCACAGGACAACATGGGGCCGCTGCAGGGCATCCCGCACGTCGACATCCTGCGCCCCGTCACTCGCCACGCGGTGACAGCGCGTGTTGCCGACGCGGTGCTGCGTGAACTGGACGAGGCGGTGGCCCGCGCCTCGGGCGATTCCGGAGAGCCCGGGCCGGTCTACTTGGAGATTCCCACGGACGTGTTGCGGCAGCAGGTTCCGGCGGCGTTAGTACTTCCGGAGCATCTCAATCCGCGGCCGCCGCGGATCCTGCATCCTGATCCGTCCGAGCTGCGGAGTGCAGTCGAGGCGCTGTGGTCGGCCCGACGCCCGCTGGTGATCAGCGGCCGCGGTGCCCGCGGCGCTGGCGCGGAACTCGTCGCTCTACTCGACGCGCTTGGCGCGGCTTACCTCGACACCGGCGAGAGCCGCGGCCTCGTCCCGCCGGACCACCCAGCCCAGGCCGGAGCGGTGCGCGGCCGGGCTATGACGGAGGCGGACGTGGTACTGTTGGTCGGCCGCAAGCTGGACTACCAGCTCGGCTACGGCTCGCCGGTCGCGTTCCCACAGGCCCGGTTCGCTCGCCTCTCCGACTGTGCGGCGGAGCTGATCGACAACCGGCGCGGCGTGGCGGAGATCCTGGCCTCGCCGCGCGTAGCGATTCCGGCGCTGCTTGCGCTCGCCGGAGGACGTACGCCAGCGACCGATCACGCCTGGACCGCTGCCATGCGCGAGGGCCAGGCCGCTCGTACCGCACGCCACCAAGCCGGCATGACGGCGGCACCCGCCGGCAAGGACGGCGCCATGCACCCCGACCGCATCTTCGCTGCGCTCCGCCAGGTGCTGGACCCGGCCCGCACCATTGCCATCGCTGACGGGGGAGACATTCTCAGTTTCGCGCGGGTCGGCCTGACCGGCGCGATGCAGCTCGATTCCGGAGCATTCGGCTGTCTCGGCGTCGGGCTGCCGTACGCGATCGCTGCCAAGCTGGCCCATCCCGATCACCACGTCGTCGCCGTCGTCGGAGACGGCGCTTTGGGCTTCAACGGGATGGAAATCGACACGGCGGTTCGGCATGACGCACGCATCCTGGTCGTGGTCGCCAACAACGGGGCCTGGAACATCGAACGCCAGGACCAGGTTGCAAATTACGGCGGCCGTGTCGTCGGCACGGAGTTGCGCCACTCCGATTACGCCGGGTTGGCCCGGGCGTTAGGCGCGCATGGCGAACGGGTGACTGCGGCCGAGGAGCTGCTCCCGGCATTGCGGCGCGCCCTGGCGCACCTGCCCGCGGTGCTCGACGTGGTCGTGACGCGCGACGTCGTATCGTCCGATGCCGCCAAAGGGCTAGCGGGGGTACCGGATCACCAGGCGCTCGCCGCCTGGGATGCGCTGGAGGCACGGAGGCGCGATGCGACGAGCAGATTCGAGCCATTGATAGGGCACGACTATTAACCCATTTTTAGCACCGAAACGCTTATAATCCGAAACGAAATAGCGTAACATATTGATATCGCGTAGTTGGGCCGTGCGGCTGGTTGGAACGGTGTACTGATAAGGACAGAATTTCTATAATTATATCAATGTCTTATCTTCTTTATGGGTAACAGGGGCAAAAGTGTGGGTAACCGCTCATTTTTTCCTTGCGTCGATTCGGCGGGATGGATTCTTATGCGTCATATGCCACCGCCTGCCACCCTTTCCGCGCTGAACCGTGCAGA
>JAJZVE010000128.1 GCA_021845835.1 Pseudomonadota bacterium
GCCTGCCGCCGGGCGCTGGCGGCGGCGTAGCGCGTCGTTTCCCGGCGCCTGGGTCCAGGACCCGCCGGTCAGTGGTCAGTGCGCGGCAGCCGGCCGGTGCGCACGGTCGATCAGCGCGATGCCAAGCGCCGACAGCACGAACACGATATGCACCGCAGCCAGCGTCAGCAGCCGGCGTTCGGCTTCGCCTTCCATGAAGGCGCGCAATACGTGGATCATCGAGATCATGACGACCGAGACGGCGACCTTCACCTTGACGTTGCTGGAATCGAGCTTGCCGAGCCATTCCGGGCTGTGCCCGGGCGGCGCGTCGATGCGGGAGATGTAGCTCTCGTAGGACGAGACGGCGACCATGACGAGCAGGTTGGCGAGCAGCACGAGGTCGAGCAGCGACAGCAGCAGCAGCACCAGGTCGATGTCGGTGAAGCCCGCGAAGTCCGCCGCGAGGTGCCAGAGCTGCTTGCCGACCATCGCGTAGATCGCGAGCAGGGTCGCCAGCAGCGCGAGATAGAGCGGCAGCAGCAGCCAGCGCAGGCCGAGCATCAGGGCTTCGATGGTGCGGTCCATGCGCGGCGAGGTCCCTCGGGTGCGACCGCCGAATCGTAGCGGAGGGCGGACGGCGGAGGGAAGGCCGCGCTGCTCTTGCGTCCCTGTCGCGCTTGCGGGAGACGGATGGTCCGGTGCGCCGGGCGAGGGTGCCCGCGCCCGCCAGAGGACACGCCATGTTCCCATTGCTCTCCCCCCGTCTCGCGCTGGTCGGTGGCGGCAGCGTCAAGGACGTTGCGTCGGTGCTGCGCCGGTTCGGCCTCGCGCGGCCGCTGGTCGTGACCGACAAGTTCATGGTCGCGTCGGGCCTGGTGCGCCGCTGCCTCGATCCGCTGGAGGCGGCCGGCATGATCGCGCCGGTGTTCTCCGACACCGTCTCGGACCCCACCGATACCGCGGTCGCCGCCGGGGTGGCGCGGCTGCGGGCGGGGGATTTCGACTGCCTGATCGGTTTCGGCGGCGGATCGTCCATCGACACTGCGAAGGCGATGGGGCTGCTGGCGCTCGGCGATGCGCCGATGTCCGCCTACAAGGTGCCGGCCTCGCCCGACCGCGCGGCGCTGCCGGTGATCGCCATCCCGACCACCGCCGGCACCGGCAGCGAGGCGACCCGCGTCACCATCGTCACCGACACTGCGCGCGACGAGAAGATGCTCATCATGGGGCTGGGCTGCCTGCCGCTCGCCGCCATCGTCGATTACGAGCTGACGTTGTCGCTGCCCCGGCGCATCACCGCCGATACCGGCATCGACAGCCTGACGCATGCGCTGGAGGCCTATGTCTCGCGCCGCGCCAATCCCGTCACCGATAGCTGGGCACTGGCCGCGATGGGGCTGATCGGCGCCAACCTGCGCACCGCCTGGCACGAGCCGGGCAACGCCGCCGCGCGCGAGGCGATGATGCTGGGCGCGATGCTGGGCGGGCTTGCGTTCAGCAACGCCTCGGTCGCGCTGGTGCATGGCATGTCGCGGCCGATCGGGGCGCATTTCCACGTGCCGCACGGGCTGTCCAACGCCATGCTGCTGCCGGCGGTGACGCGCTTCTCGGTCGGCGGGGCGCCGGAGCGCTACGCCGCGGCGGCGCGCGGGATCGGCCTTGCCCGTGCCGAGGACGACGCCGAGGCCGCCTGCGTGAAGCTGGTGGAAGGGCTGGCGGCGCTGAATGCCGCGCTTGAGGTGCCCGGCCCGCGCGCTTATGGAATTGACGCGGACGCATGGGAGGCGCGCCTGGAGGTCATGGCGGAGCAGGCGCTGGCCTCCGGCAGCCCGGCCAACAATCCGCGCGTCCCGGACCAGGCCGAGATCGTGGCGCTGTACCGGGCCGTCTATGCTGCCAATGCCTGACCGCGACACAGAGGGGATGCGATGGCGACGACGCTCAGGGACATGATGGCCGACGCCCATGCCGCGGTGCCGCGGCTGGCGCCCGACCAGGTTGCTGTGCGGCTCGGCCAGGGCGCCGTGCTGCTGGACGTGCGCGACCCGCACGAGGTCGCGGGCAGCGGCAAGATCGCCGGCGCGGTCGCGGTGTCGCGCGGCATGCTGGAGTTCCGTGCCGACCCGGACAGCCCCTCGCGCCATCCGGCGCTGCAGGTGGAGACGACGGTGCTGGTCTATTGCGCCGCCGGCGCCCGGGCGGCGCTGGCGGGGCGCACGCTGCGCGAGCTGGGCTTCTGCGAGGTGTTCAACGCCGGCGGCTTCAGGGAACTGGCCGACGCGGGATTGCCGATCGAGCCGGCCTGATCACGGAAAGGTTGATCGCGCCGATCCGATCGCAACCGGTTCGCTTCAGCTTGCGTTAGTCCCGCGTGCCGGCAATGGCCGGGCAGAGACGCAGGAGCAGCGGCGGCAATGTATTCGGAGCCTGAACTTTCCCCCTCCCGGCCGCGGCGGCACCGCCGCGGCGCCTGGCTGCCGGGGGTGTCGGCGGTGCTCGTCATCGTGGCGTTGCTGGCCGTCTGGGCGGTGCTGGCGGCGCACGGGTAGGGCGCCGTCTCGACAGCGCCCGGGCCGGCACGCTAGCAGGCGCGCCGTGAGGGCGCCGGCACAGCAGCGGAGCAGCGGGATCGTGGGCGCCTGGCTGATGCGCTTCGGCGCGCCGCCGCTGTTCATCCTGCTGTGGTCTTCCGGCTTCGTTTTCCTGCGCATCGGGCTCGACTATGCCGACCCGCTGACGCTGCTGGCGGCGCGCTATGCGCTGGTGCTGGTCGTGCTGGTGCCGCTGGTGCTGCTGCTGCGCCTGCGGCTGCCGCGCGGTGCTGCCTGGGTGCATCTGGCGGTGGTGGGCGTGCTGCTGCAGGCGGGTCATTTCGCCTGCATCAATCTGGCGGTGGCGCACGGGCTGGCGCCGGGGGCCACCGCCCTCATTACCTGCCTGCAGCCGATCCTGGTCGGGCTGGCGGCGCCTGTTCTGGCCGGCGAGCGGGTATCGGCGCGGCGCTGGCTCGGGCTGGCGCTGGGCCTGGCCGGAGCGGTCGCGGTGATCGTGGCTCGCTCCGCGATGGGTGCGCTGCCGCTGGTCGGCCTGCTGTTCGCGGTTGCGGGCCTGTTCGCGCTGGCCGGCGCCACGCTGTACCAGCGGCGGTTCGGGTCGGGGATGCATCCGGTGGTGGCCAATCTGGTGCAGTGCAGCGTCGGGCTGGCGGTGTCGCTGCCGCTGGCGGCGCTGCTGGAGCCAATGCGCTTCGAGCTGACGCCGCAACTGGCCGGCGCGCTCGCCTATCTCGTGCTGGCAAACTCGATCGTGGCCCTGTCGCTGCTGCTGGCGATGGTGCGGCTGGGCGAGGCGTCGCGTGTGTCCGCGCTGTTCTTCCTGGTGCCGCCGACCACGGCGCTGGTCGCCTGGGCGATGCTGGGCGACACGCTGCCGCCGCTCGGATGGGCCGGCATGGCAGCCTCGGCGGCCGGCGTCGCGATCGTCACGGTGGAACGGCGGCGGCGCTGAGCCGGCCGCGGTTGCGCGCCGGGCGCGGGACGCTCAGGATCGCGCGAGACGTGAGAGGGTGGGCTTGCCAATGCCGTGGGGGCTGCTGATCGACTGGGTCGAATTGCTCGTGCGCTGGATGCACGTGATCGCCGGCATCGCCTGGATTGGCAGCTCGTTCTATTTCATCGCGCTGGACGCCAGCCTGCGGCACGAGCCGCGGCTCGATCCGCGCGTGAAGGGCGAGGCGTGGCAGGTCCACGGCGGCGGCTTCTACCAGATGCAGAAATTCCTGGTGGCGCCGGAGTTCATGCCGGAGCACCTGACCTGGTTCAAATGGGAAGCCTATTCCACCTGGATCTTCGGCTTCGTGCTACTGATCCTGGTGTACTACCTGCATCCGGGCGTGTACCTGATCGACCGCGCGGTGCTTGATCTGTCGGCGACGGGCGCGGTCGCGATCGGCGTCGCGTCGCTGGCCGCCGGCTGGGTGATCTATGACCTTCTGTGCAGGTCGTGGATCGGGCAGAACACGGCGCGGCTGGCGCTGGTCGGGTTCGTGCTGCTGGTGGCGGCGACGTTCGGCTACACGCAGGTGTTTTCCGGGCGCGGCGCGTTCATCCATGTCGGCGTGCTGGTCGGCACCCTCATGGTCGGCAACGTGTTCCTGGTAATCATCCCGAAGCAGCGCATCGTGGTGCGCGACCTGCTGGCCGGGCGCACGCCGGACCCGGCGCTGGGGGCGGCGGCCAAGCAACGATCGGTCCACAACAACTACCTGACGCTGCCGGTCGTGTTCACCATGCTCAGCAGCCACTACGCCTTCACCTACACGGGGCGCTGGAGCTGGCTGGTGCTGGCCGCCGTGTTCGTCGCCAGCTTCCTGATCCGGCACTGGTTCAACGTCGGCCACACCGGCGCCAGGCCCGACTGGCGGCTGTGGCCGGCGGCGGCGGTGCCGATGCTGCTGGCGGCGCTGCTGACGCTGCTCGGCCAGCCGCGAATCGAAGCGGCTGCGGGCAGCGCCAGCTTCGCCGACGTGCAGCGCATCATGGTGGCGCGCTGCGTGGTGTGCCACGCGGCCAGGCCGCATTTCGACGGCATCGAGGAGGCGCCGAAAGGCGTGATGCTGGACACGCCGGCGCGCATCGCCGCGCTGGCGCCGCAAGTTTACCAGCAGGCGGTGGTGACGCGGGCGATGCCGCTCAACAACCTGACCGGGATCACCGAGCCGGAGCGGCAGCAGATCGCGCGATGGGTGCAGGACGGGGCGAAGCCGCAATGAGCGGCGGGCGGCTGACCACGCATGTGCTGGACACGGCGGCCGGGCGGCCGGCGGCGGGGCTGACGCTCGATCTGTTCCGGCTGGACGGCGAGGGGCGGCGGTGCCTCGGCACGTTCCGCACCAATGCCGACGGCCGCTGCGACGCGCCGCTGCTGGCGGGCGCGGCGCTGGCGGCGGGAGCGTATGAGATCGTGTTCGCGGTCGGCGCCTGGCGGGCAGCGCAGGGCGCGGCGGGGGCGGGGTTCTACGACGAGGTGCCGATCCGCTTCCGCGTCGGCGACCCGGACGGCCACTACCACGTGCCGCTGATCCTGGCGCCGTTCGGATATTCGACGTATCGGGGGAGCTGACCATGCGCCTCCTGCTCGCCAACCCCAACACCACCCAGGCCGTCACCGACACCATCGCCGCCGCCGCCCGCGCCGTTGCGGCACCGGGGACGGAGATCGTGCCCGCGACCGCCCGCTTCGGCGCGCGCGTCATCGGCACGCGCACGGAAATGGCGATCGCGGAACACGCGGCGCTCGACCTGCTGGCACATGCGGCCCCCGGCTGCGATGCCGTCATCATCGGCGCCTCTATCGATTCCGGCCTGCGCGCGGCGCGCGAGATGCTGGCGGTGCCGGTGCTCGGCCTGACCGAATCGGCGCTGCACGTCGCCTGTCTCACCGGCGGGCGATTCGGGACAGTGACGCTGTCGCGCCGCAGCGCCTATCCGCTGCGCGAGATGGTGGAGGGGTACGGACTGGCCGCGCGCTGTGGCGGCATGCGGGCGGCGGACGCCAACCCGCTCGATCTGCTGGCGGCGCCGGAGCGCGTCGCCGACCTGATCGTGGCGGAGGCGGAGCGGCTGGTCGCCGACGACATGGTGGATTGCGTGGTGCTGATCGGCGCGGTGATGGCCGGCATGCCGGCGCGCGTGCAGCCGCGCCTGCCGGTGCCGGTGATCGAGGGGGTGCGCTGCGCGGTGGCGCTGGCCGAGTCGCTGGTGCGGCTGCAACTGCCCAGGCCGCGCGCCGGCGGCTATGCGGCCTTGCCGCGGCGCGACCTCATTGGCGTGAGCGAAGCCCTGGCGGCGCGTTTCGGCGCGGAGGACAGCCATTCAACCTAGCCGCCTGCCGCCGGCCCATATCGCCGCGGCGTTGCTGTTCAGCCTCTACGGCTGGGCGATATTCTTCATGTCGTTTCATCACGACGGCCTGATCGGACCGCATTACAATGCGCCCGGAAGCGATTACATGGTTTATTACGATGCGGCGCGCAGCTACCTGGCCGGTGATCCGGACCTGCTGTCGGACGGTGCGAACTTCACCGCCCGCCTGAACCATGATTTCGCCAACTGGCTGACCGGGCCGCTGCCGCCCCATCCCTGGGTCTATCCGCCGCCGTTCCTGCTGTTGCTGCTGCCGTTCGCGTCCCTGCCATTCGCGGCCTCGTATGCCGCGTTCGTCGCGGCGACCTTCGCCGCCGCCGTGGCCGGCGTGTGGTGCGCGGTGCGGCAGGCCGGGGAGCGGTCCGTCTGGGTCGCGGCGCTGCTGCTGGCGCCGGCCACCGCGATCGATGTGATCGACGGCCAGAACGGGCTGCTGACCGCGGGCATCCTGCTCGGCGGATTTGGGCTGCTGCAGCGCTCGCCGGTGGCGGCCGGCATGGTGCTGGGCGCGATCGCATACAAGCCGCAACTGGCGCTGATGGTTCCGGTGGCATTGCTGGGGCTGCGCGCGTGGCGGGCACTGGCCGCCGCCGGGCTGACTGCGGCGGCCTGGGCCGCGGCCAGCGTGGCCATCCTGGGCAGCGGAATCTGGCGCGGCTGGTTGCACTGGATGCTGGGCGGCGGCGCAGGCTACGCGGAATGGGTCGAGTGGGGCCGGCTGTGGGGACTCAGCCTCTACACCTGCGCGGTTCTGCATGGCGCCTCCCCCGCCGTTGCCGAGTTGCTCCAGGCGGCCGGAGCGGTGGCGGCGGCCGGCGCTGTCTATCATGCGTACAGGCATCCGTTCGGCTTCGCGCAGCGGCTGGCGATTTTGCTGGCGGCAACGGTTCTCGCGGCGCCGCATCTTTCGCCCTATGACCTGATCCTGCTGGCGTGCGCCGCCGTGCTGCTCTGGCGCTGCGAGACGCAGGTCGCTTCGTCGGCCATCCTGCGGATGTTGCTGTTTTTCCTCTGGGTTGCGCCGGTCTTCGGGCGGTTCGGCCGGCTGAACACCAGCGACATGGTCCCGCTGCTGGCGGCGAGCACGGTGGTTGCCGTGCTCGGCCTGGGCCACGCGGATCGGCGCGTCCGCGCGACGGCTGCGTGAGACGCTGGCGGTGCGCCCCGCCGGATCGTAGAACGGGGCGATTGCAACCTGCATGAGGTCCGCATGTCCGCTGCTGCTCCCACCATCGCCCAGAAAGGCCCGTTCCTGGTCACGCTGGAAGCCGGCAAGTCGTACTGGTGGTGCGCCTGCGGCAAGAGCAAGTCGCAGCCGTTCTGCGACGGCTCGCACAAGGGCAGCGGCTTCACACCCGTGGAATACAAGGCCGCTGCCGACGGCGATGCGTGGTTCTGCGGCTGCAAGCACAGCGGCGGCAGGCCGATGTGCGACGGCACCCACGCGCGGCTCTGATCGCGCATGCCCCAGGACGCCGCCAGCAATTCCCGCATCGTCGCCGCCTGGCGTGCCCATACGCCCGGCTCGGCGGAACTGGCCCAGCAGGCCGCCGGGCTGCTGCCGAGCGGCATCACGCATGACGCGCGCCGGCAGGACCCGTACGGCCCGTACATCGCGCGTGCCCAGGGCGGCCACAAATGGGACGTGGACGGCAACCGCTACGTCGATTTCTACGGCGGTCACGGCGCGCTGATCCTCGGCCACGCCCATCCGGAGGTGACTGCAGCCATCGCCGCGGCGGCGGCCGAGGGCACCCAGTTCGGCGCCAACCATCCGCGCGAGGTGCAATGGGCGGCGGTGATCCGGCGCCTGGTGCCGTCCTGCGAGCGGCTGCGCTTCACCTCCTCGGGTACCGAAGCGACGCTGATGGCGGTGCGGCTGGCGCGCGCCTTCACCGGGCGGCCGAAGCTGCTGCGCTTCGTGGGGCATTTCCACGGCTGGCACGACCACATGACCACCGGCTTCGCCAGCCATTTCGATGGCACGCCGACCGCCGGCGTGCTGCCGGGCGTGGCGGAAAACGTGGTGCTGGCCCTGCCCGGCGATATCGCGGCGGTGGAGCGGCTGCTGGCGGCGGGCGACGTGGCGGCGGCGATCCTGGAGCCGACCGGCGCCAGCTTCGGCCAGGTGCCGCTGCGGGCGGAGTTCCTGCAGGCGCTGCGCCGTGCCACGGAGCGGGCCGGCACGCTGCTGATCATGGACGAGGTGGTCACCGGCTTCCGCGTCGCCCCCGGCGGCGCGCAAGGCGCGTTCGGCGTGCGCCCCGACCTCAGCACGTTCGCCAAGATCGTCGCCGGCGGCATGCCCGGCGCGGCGGTGGGAGGGCGCAAGGACGTGCTCGACCAGCTCGACTTCGACGCGGCCCCGGCGGCGCGGCGGGAGAAGATCGGCCACCAGGGCACCTACAACGCCAACCCGGTCGCCGCCGCCGCCGGCATCGCCTGCCTCGGCGTGGTGGCGCAAGGCGAGGCGACGGCGCGGGCGGACGCCACCGCGGCCGAGCTGCGCGCGGCGCTGAACGAGGTGCTGGCGCAGGAGGGGATGCCGTGGGCGGTGTACGGCACGTCCTCGGGCTTTCACCTGTTCGTCAATCCGGCGCGGCGCGAGGTGACGCCGGCGCGGTTCGATCCGTACGCCTGCCCGATGGAGGAGCTGAAGAACCCGCCGCCGCGCCTGATCTCCCGCCTGCGGCTGGCGCTGCTGCTGCACGGGGTGGACGTGAACGGGCGGCTCTCCGGCTTCACCTCGGCGGCGCACGGCCCTGCCGACGTGGCGGGGGCGGCGCAGGCGCTGCGGGCGAGCATCCGGATGCTGCGGGAGGAAGGCGAGGCCTGACCGCGCCGCGGTCGCGATGCAACGGTTCGTCGCGTGCGGCGTATCAGCACGCATCCGGCGTGACCGGGCAGAACCGAGGAGGCATCAGACCATGAGCGGCACCCAGGCCGAAGGCACGATCCGCAACGTCGCCGGCGCGGCCGAGGAGGCGATCGGCAGCATGACCGGCGACAGCACCGCCGAGATGCGCGGCAAGGTGCGCCAGGTCGCCGGCCAGGCACAGAGTGCGATGGGCGATGCGGTGGAGACGGTGCGCCACATGGCCGCCGACCAGCCGGTGATGACGGTGCTGCTGGCCGCTGGCATCGGCCTCATTGCCGGCATGCTGATCGCGCGTCGCTGAGGGTTGATCCGCCCCGTCGCTCTGCGTCAGGATCGCTGCCGTATCGCAGGGGGAACGGGCGGATGCCTGACTGGAGCTTTCTCGACTGGCCGTTCTTCGAGGACCGGCACCGCGCGTTCGCGCGCGAACTCGATGCCTGGGCGACGGCGCATCTGCGCCATGCGGAGGCCGCCGACCTGGACGCCGCCTGCCGGGCGCTGGTGCGCGACCTCGGGCAGGCGGGATGGCTTGCGGCGGCGGTGGCGGAGGGCGCGGCCGACGTGGACATGCGCCTGATCTGCCTCGCCCGCGACATCCTGGCGCGCCACGCCGCACTCGCCGATTTCGCCTTCGCCATGCAGGGCCTCGGCACGGGGTCGATCGCGCTGGCGGGCAGCGAGGCGGTGCGCGCGCGCGTGCTGCCAGAGGCGCGGCGCGGCGAGCGCATCGCCGCGTTTGCGCTGAGCGAGCCGGACGCGGGATCGGATGTCGCCGCGCTCGCCACCACGGCGACGCGCGTGCCGGGCGGCTGGCGGCTGGACGGCGAAAAGACCTGGATTTCCAACGGCGGCATCGCCGGGCATTACGTG
>JAJZVE010000129.1 GCA_021845835.1 Pseudomonadota bacterium
ATCGGGGGGATACGGGTGTCAGCCGCGCCGATCTGCGGCCAGCGCTGGGCTTTGCCCGCCATTTGGGCAGGCTAAAGCGGCCCGGCGGCGCCTGGCGGGCAGATTCCGGGTGTGATGGGCTTAACCGTCGCCCTGGCGGTCGCGGTAGTGGCGGGCCAGCGTGGCGGCGAAGGGGTCGCCGGCCGCCGCGTCCTGCTCGGCCATCGCCAGCTTGTCGGCCAGGGCAACGTCGGCGCCGGCCCGGATGGCGTCGAAGAGGTCGGGCAGGGGCGGGGCGGCGCCCCAGGTGTCCGGCGCCGGCACGGGCGGGGCCTCGGCCGCCGGCACGTCATACCCGCGCCAGTGGCTCGGCGGGTTGATGTGATAGGCATTCGTCTCCTGGTGAAGCTCAAAGCGGCCATCGGCCCCGGTGCTGGGCTGGCATCGGCGGTGCCATCCGATGATGCCGAGGAGTCGAAGCTGCCGCAGGGCCTCGGCGATGTGCGCCCGGCAGAAGCCGGCGGCCAGCGCCAGACCTTCATAGGACGGATCAAGCCGGCCGGTGCGCCAGTTGAGGAAGCGGAAAAGCATGGCGCGCAAGACGGCCAGCGCGGCGCGGCCACGGCCGGGCAATGCCTGCCGGCTGCTCCATGCTTCGGCCTGGTCGAACCATCGCCGGGCGTCGGCCTTCTGGATCGGCCGCCATTTGAGGGGTCTGAGTAGCAACGGAACAGAAAACCCCCATAGGCTCCGGTCGGAGTGGCGTCAGAACAAGCCCGATCAAACATCGTCATCGACCTGAGTTGCCGGATTGCGCAACGGCCGCAGTTCGCCCCGGGCCACGGATTCGGGCAGAGTGAAAGCGTAGCGGCCGAGCACGTTGACGTGCTCGTGGGCGAGCGGTGACAGGCGGGCGATGTCCTCGTCGCGGACATCGAAGCCTTCCGCCCGCAATTGGTCGAGCGCCGCGTCCATGTAGATCGTGTTCCACAAGATGATGGCGTTGACGACCAAGCCGAGGGCGCCGAGTTGGTCCTCCTGGCCCTCGCGGTAGCGCTGGCGCAGTTCCCCCCGCTTGCCGTGGAAGACGACGCGGGCAAGCTGGTGGCGGCCTTCACCTCGGTTGAGCTGGCTCAGGATGCGGCGGCGATAGGCTTCGTCGTCGATATAGGCCAGTAAGTAGAGCGTCTTGACGATCCGGCCGAGTTCCTCCAGCGCCCGCGCCAGCCGGGTCGGCCGGTCGTTGGTTTGAAGGGTCCGGATCAGCCCGCCGGCCTGCACGAGACCCAGCTTGAGGGAGCCGGTCAGCCGCAGCAGGTCGTCCCAATGCTCGGCGATGAGGTCAGTCTTCACCTTGTGCGAGGCCAGCTTATCGAGAGCGCCGTAATCGGCCGTTGCATCGACGCGCCAAAACCGGGTGCCGCCGATGTCGGCGATGCGCGGGCTGAACTGGTAGCCCAGCAACCAGAAGATGCCGAAAATCACGTCGGTGTAGGCGCCGGTGTCGGTCATGATCTCGGTCGGCTCCAGTTCAGTCTCCTGTTCCAGCACCACGCCCAGCAGCACCAGGCTGTCGCGCAGGGTGCCGGGAACGGTGATGGCGTTGAGTCCGGTGAACTGGTCGGAGACGAGGTTGTAGTAGGTGACGCCGCGCTCAGAGCCGAAATACTTCGGGTTGGGGCCGGAATGGATGGTGCGTACCGGTACCACGAAGCGCAGCCCATCGGCGGAGGCCACATCGCCGCCGCCCCACCGTCTGGCCAAGTTGACGCCGTTTTGGGCGGCGACGAGCCGGGCATTGGCCGGGGTCAGGGTTTCGGCGCGCAGATAGTTCTGCCGGACCCAACTTAGGCGCGACCGCCGGAGCGATGGCACGTCAGGGCGCACCAGCGGTTCGAGGCCGGTATTGCACGCCTCGGCCAGCAGCACGGCGCACAGCGTGGTCGCCAGGTTCTGCGCCCGGGCCTCGGCCTCGCTGGCATGGGTGAACGCCCCAGCGAAGCCGGTTCGGGTATCGACTTCCAGCAACAGCTCCGGCAGATCGACGCGGGGCAGGCGCGCCGCCACGGCATTCCGCAGCGCGGCGAGGCTAGCCGGCTCATCGAGGCGGTCGAGGCCGGTCAGCACCAAGTCCTCGTCGGCGCCATTCTGTTCGATGCGGACCCCGGCATTCTGCGGCAGATTGCCGACCACCGTTCGGAACGCCTGATCGAGCCGTTCCGTCAGCCGGCCGATTTCCTCGGCTGCGTTCTGGGATTTCCCCAGGGTGCGGCAGACGGTCGGTCGCGCGGCTTCCCAGGCGGTGCCGTCGAGCAGACCGATGCGCGGATCGGCGAAACGCAGGCTCGGTGTTGCGAACACGTCGCGGCGGCGGAGCGCGCCGCGCAGGCGATCGACCAGGCACAGGGTCCAGGCGCGACGATCGACCCCGCCATTCCGCATCACCCGACGTTCCCAGGATTTCGGCACGAACCCGGTCGGCCACGGCAGGCCGCGCGCTCCGCCATCCTCGACTTTTCGGAAATGGTGCAAGGCTTCCGTCACCGGTCGGCCCGCCGGTATGGCATCCAGGACGACAACGCGCACGAAATGTGGCAGGAATCGCCGGAGGCGGCGGTGCTGCGCCAGCAACTCGTCGAAATACGGATCATCGGGCGGCCGGGTCAGGCTGTCCACTTGCGCCACGGCGGCTTCGAGGGCGGCCTGCGGCACGGCCGCGAACACCGCCGGCCGAAGGTCGGCGTCGCCGACGGCACCGTTGAGTATCATGGCGCAGACCTTGCTCAGGGTGAGCGCCGCCGCATCGAGGTCGCCCAGGCTGCGCAACCGGGCTTCGCGGCCTTTGCGCATCGCATCGACGAACATCCGGGTGACCAGCAGATCGAAGAGGTCGAGCACATCGTCCTGGGCGCTCGCCTCCAGCGCCCGGAGGAACGCCAGCAGGGTCGCGGCGCGCCGCTCGTCCGGCAGCCGGGCGACCGCCTGAGCCTTGGCGGCACCGGCGAAACGCGCCAGCGCCAGAACGCGGGTCTTCGGCAGCCGATCGGTGGGCGGCAGGCCGGCGGCGAGGCGTCGGATTTCGTCGAGACGCGCGATCGCCCGCACCAGTTCGTTGGTGCTTTGCAGGACCGGCCCCGAGCGGAGCCGGTCCATCGGGCTTTGCCGGGCATTCTCTGGCACCACCACCAGGGCGTCGAGCTGCTCCTTTTGCTCCGGCGTGATCCTGGCCGCCAGCAGGCGCCACAGGCGGCTGTTGGCACGGGACCGCACCCGCGCGATTGTCCGTTCCAGCACGCTCGCTCCCGGCAGCAGCACCTTGTGCGTCACCAGCCAAGCCGTCGCCTGGTCGAACAGGGCGGTCGGCCGATCGGTCCCCGTCCAGCACAGGGCATAGAGCCAGCGCAGGAGCCGCCATTGGGCAGCGAGATTCGAGAAATCTCGGTAACCGTAGCGGCAACGGATTTCCGTCGTGTGGTCATAACGGCGCTTGCTTGCTGCATACTGGACCAGGCCCTTCTGGTCGATGATGTCGAGCTGCCGCGCCAGGACCGTGACGACGCCAGGCGGCACATCCGTCGGATCGTCCAGGAAACCCCCAAGAAAGCGCACGGTGCAAAGTTGCAAGGCGTAGCCGAGACGCATGTGGTCCCGGCGCCGCTGATTGATCACCTCGTGGTCTGCATCATCCAGGTGGAAGAAGCGGGCAAGCTGTTCCGACGAGGGCTCCCCGACGTAGCGTCCGTATCGACGTTCCTGCTCATCGGTCAGAAAGCTGACGGGCATGGCCGCTTCGCAAAAGTCCTAAGTTTCGCGACATCCTGGCCCCGCGTGGAGGTTGGCGAGGTTTGGATGTTGCAAAAATCAGATGCGAAAGGAAAGAGTTTCGCGATGAATTTCGCGACAGGTGCTCCCATGCTCATCGGCTACGCGCGCGTCTCCACAGACGACCAGGACCTCTCGCAGCAGCAGACGATCCTGCAGACGGCCGGCTGCCTACGGATCTACGAGGAGAAGATCTCCGGGGCGAAACGCGACCGGCCGCAACTGGCACGGCTGATCGACCACCTCCGGGCCGACGATATCGTCACGGTCACCCGCCTCGACAGACTCGCCCGATCGACCCGTGACCTTCTCGACATTGCCGAGCAACTTCGGGTGGCCGGCGCCGGACTCCGCTCGCTCGCCGAACCCTGGGCCGACACCACCTCGCCGGCCGGCCGCATGGTCCTGACCGTGTTCGCCGGCATCGCCGAATTCGAGCGTGCCTTGATTGCCGAGCGGACCGGCACAGGGCGTGTGGCGGCCAGAGCACGCGGTGTGCGCTTCGGCCGTCCGCCGAAGCTCAATGCCGACCAAGTCGCCCTTGCGCGGCGACTGGTCGATGAAGGCCAATCTCCCCGCGAGGCGGCGCGCATTCTCAATGTCCACGCCTCGACTATCTACCGAGCGTTCGCCGCCGACGGCTCCTGATGACGCCTATGGGGGTTTTCTGTTCCGCTGCTACTCAGACCCCGAGACCCGCAAGCGGATCCTGCGGACGGTTCTCTCCGAGATCGTCGCCCGCGTCGAGGGCGAGGAAGTCATCCTCGTCCTGCACTGGCAGGGAGGTGACCACACCAGGCTGTCTGTCCGCAAAAATAAGTCCGGAGGCCATCGGTGGACGACGGACGCATCGACCGAGGAAATGATTCGCGAGCTTGCGCGCCTGCTGCCGGATCCGGCAATTGCCGCCGTGTTGAACCGGTCCGGCAAACGGACCGGGCGTGGCAATACCTGGACGGAGGCCCGGCTACGCGCGTTCCGCACCAGCCACGGCATCGCCGTCTATCGCGACGGCGAACGGGCCGAACGTGGCGAACTCACCCTCGACGAGGCGGCGACGCGGCTCAATGTCAGCAAAATGACGGTCCTGCGGTTGATCCACGCCGGCAGAATCCAGGCCCGGCAGATCTGCAAGGGGGCCCCATGGGTGATTCCCGACCAGACTATCGGCGAAATGGCCGCCAGCGGCCGGTTGCCTGCCCCATCGAAGCCGGTAACAGAAAATCAATATCAAAAAGTCTTTGAATTCCAGTGACGTAGCGAGGTGGGCATTATGAATCGGGATCGGGCGGGCCGCACAGGATCACGTGGCGGCGGTCGCGGATCCACTGGCAGGTGGCCAGCTTCATGAAGAGGGTGCGGTCGAGGCCGCGGGCCGCCCGCCAGTCGACGTCCTCGACGGCGGCAGCTTGGCGCAGCTTGGCGCGTGTCGCCCGGGCCTCGAAGCGCTTCTGGCGGCGGTGGGTCACCTCGTGCTCCAGCATCAGCGCCAGCCATTCGGCGTGGCTGAGGGCGGCGGCGGCGGGATCGGCCTCAAGGGCCTTGAAGCCGGTGGCGCAGCCATGCAGGCCGAGAGCGTGGAGGGTGTCCAGGGTGGGATGGTTGAGCATGGTCAGCCTCAATGGTAGTAGCCGCTGCCGCGGATGTTGGCGTGAAGGAGGGGAAGGTCGGCGGCGGGCTGTCCCGTCGGCTTGCGGTCGAGGTTGTTGTCGAGGATGGAGCCGAGGCTTTTCGACGACAGCGCGCCGATTTCGACGGCGCGGGCGCAGGCCGCCTCGGCCCGGTCACGGTCGACGCCACGCAATCGTTTCAGGATGCCGAGGCAAGAACGGAAGCCCTGCTCGGGGTGGGGCCGGCTGGTCAGCACGGCGACGATCAGCGCCTCGGTCCGGGGGCCGATGGCGGCTGCATCGCGCCGGAAGCGGGCCTCGCTCCAGCCGCCGTAGAAGCGGTGACCGCTCGGCATGTGGTCGTCATGGGTGACGTGGCGGGCGCCGCCGCCCCGCAGGCGGACGTGGACGGCGACGCGGTTGCCCCGGTGGAACAGCTCGACGGCGTTGGCGGTGATGCGGGCCTCGACCTCTTCCCGGATCAGGGCGTGGGGCACCGAGTAATAGAAACCTTGGACTTCCACATGGTAATCCTGGTTGACCCTGGCCCGCTTCCACTCGGCGTATTCGTAGGGCGCCGCGGGCAGCGGGCGGAGGACGGGGCGCTCGACCGCGTCGAAGAGTCCGCGGCGGCTGACCCCCAGCCTGCGCATGGGGCGGCCGTTGATCCGCTCCAGCGCCGCGGCGATGGCCTGGTTGCACTCGGTCAGGGAGAAGAAGGTGACGTTGCGCAGGCGCCCCAGGATGTAGGACTGGGCAACGCGGACTCCGGCCTCCACCTTGGCCTTGTCGCGCGGCTTGCGCGGGCGGGCGGGAAGGATGCCGACGCCGTAATGCTCGGCCATGCGGGCGTAGGTTGGATTGGTCTCGGGATCGTAGAAGGACGGCCGGTGGACGGCGGATTTCAGGTTGTCGGGCACCAGCAGCCGCGGCACACCGCCGAAATGGGCGAGCATGCGGACATGGGCGCCGATCCAGTCGGGCAGCTTCTGGCTCCAGGTCGCCTCGGCATAGGTGTAGCTCGAGGCGCCGAGCACCGCGACGAACAACTCCGCCGACCTCGCCTCGCCGGTGGCCGGGTCGACGATGGGCACGGTTTTGCCGGAGAAGTCGACGAACACCTTGTCGCCCGCCACGTGATGCTGGCGCATGGTCGGCGACAGCTTCCGCTCAAACTCCCGGAAGAGCTCGCAGAAACGGCTGTAGCCGTAGCCGCCGGGGTGGGCCGCGCGGTACTCCTCCCACAGGATCAGCAGATTGACGCCGTCCCGCTTCGTCTCGCGAGCCAGCGCCGCCCAATCCGGCTCGACCCGGCGGCGCAGCCCGGTCTGGGTGCTGGGGCGGCCAAACAGCCGCTCGCTCAGCACCGCGTCGGTCAACTCGTCGGGCAGCGGCCAGGTCAAACCCGCCGCCGAAATCCGCGCCATGTAATCCTGGATGGTGCTGCGCGCGACACCAAGCTGGAGGGCGATGGCCCGCTCGCTCAGCTTGGCCTCGCCGAACTTCAACCTCAACACCTCGCGTATCTGTCTCATGGTCAGCCTCTTTTTGGGCATCGTCTCTCTCCGAAAGGAAAGGCCGATGCTTGGTCGATGCTGACCTGCCGGGCAAAGCGCTATCCCCGGCCGACACCCCGCCCACAACCGCAAGGGTGGCCGGAATGAAATCGGAATCGATGGCCGGAACCGGATCGGAACGGGTGGCCGGAATGCGGTCGGAACAGGTGGCCGACATCAAATCGGAATGGGTGGCCGGAATGAGTCGGAACCCGCATCCTACGACCAGATCATTGCCTTCTGCTGCCACGCCTGGAACCGCCTTATCGACCAGCCATGGAAGATCATGTCCATCGGCCGCCGCCGGTGGGCACATGAGTTCTAATCAGCGCAGGTTGGTATAAGCCACCGCCACAGGGCGGCCGGAACCGCCGCCGCACTTGGAGAAGGCATCGGGTGCAACCGAAGGAAGTTGGACTCCCTTCCATCGCGCGCCCTTGCTGAGCAAGGGCGCGCTCGCAAAGCGGGTGCGCCGTCAAGTAGATTTTATGTCAGGTAGCACACGGGCGGGCGCAGCGAGCCCTGAAACTCGAAACTCTAGGCAAGTATATAAACGCCCTATTTAACCCACATGGCGCTGACAGGTCGCGCACCGTCGGCAATGGGCACCTCGCGTACGCCCAGTTCGGTCAGCCTGGCGATGAGGTGACGGCTGAGAACGGTGCCGCATTGGAGCAGCACCGTCCCGTCCTTGACGCGGAGGTCGGCACCCAGCGGTGTGTCGGGCAACACGCGGCCCAACGGCCGCATCGGCACGCTTGCCGCGAGTTCCACCCCGCGGGAAGCCGGATCAAGGCGTTCCGCGGTGGCCAACATATCCGTGACATCGATCCCCCGATAGTACTCGGCGCGCTTGATCGAACGGGTTCCCGCCACCAAGGTGTTGTAGAGCCGCCGCGCCAGGTCGTCCTTGGAGAAGGGCTTGGACATGAATGAATCGGCGTCGAGCGCTAGGGCGACCGCCGCCAGGGCAAAGCTCTTGGATGCTGTCGCCACGATGAAGTTGGTGTCGTGCGGCAAAGGAAGACGGCCTTGGCGGAGGTCGCCGAGCAGACGGATTCCGCTGTCGTCGGGCATGTAATGGTCGGAAATCACCAAACTGAGTGACGAGTCCGCGGCCATAGCTGCGCGCGCTTCTGCCCCGCAAGCGGCGGTGGTGACCGCCTCGGTGCCGAGCGAGGACAGCATTCGCGCCACCATGTGGCGCGAGAACTGCTCGTCGTCGACGACCAGGATACGGAACGACGTCCGCGGACCATCCGTCACACCTTGCCTCCCTCAATCGTCAGGTATTCCAGCTTCACCACCGTGGCTAATTCCTTCAGGCGTCGCAGGAAGCGCGCATTCAGTTCCATGCCCACACCGAGCAGCAGTTCGCCGTCCGGCGCGCGGATGTCCTCGGCCAGCACCTGCCCTTCGCGCACGTCTTCCAACTTCAGCCTGACAGTATTCCTCGCTCCGCGTCTGCCGGCCTGCGGACGCAGGCGGCCGGGAGGTTCACGGCTGAGCATGCGGCCGCGCACGTCGTCGATGTTGATGTCGGCGTAGGCATCTGCCGTCTTGATGTTGCGTGCCTCGGACAGGGCCTTGCCCAGCCGGCTGGCAAGCTGCGCCTTGGAGGCCGGCTTGACCACGAAAGCGTCCACGTCCAGTTGCATGGCCGCCTTGACCAGGGCAAAGTCGGAATGGCCGGTGAGCATGACCACCGGCGCGTCGTTGGCGACGCCGGCAGCGCCGGTGCGGATGCACTTGACCAGGGCCAGTCCGTCGACCTTCGGCATGCTGAAGTCGGCGATCACCAGCCGGCGCTGGTTGTTGGTTGACCGGAGCAGGTCAAGCGCGTCTTGCCCGTTGCGGGCCGTGAGAGCGTCGGCACAGCCCAGTTCCCTGACCATCCTTACTATGATCGACCGGCTGAACTGCTCGTCATCGGCCACCACCGCCACCCAACCGGCAAGCACCCGAGCCTCGTCCATTCCTTTCCCTCCCCGTCGTCATTCCTACTGCGCCGCCTGCCGCACGTCAGCGAAGGCGGCGTCACATTCCGTGACCAGGACGCTCAGCTTCGCCCACGACGCACGCGGCGAAGACGCCTCCAGCTTCTCCATGATCGCCGCAAGCCCCGGCGCGCAGACATTGCGTGCCGCCCCCTTGGCGGCATGGGCTGCATTCCGTAGCTTGCCCCGATCCTTTTCAGCCATCGCCTCGTCCATCTGCGCCCGAAGAATCGGGAAGCTTTCGACGAAGAACGCCACCACCTCCCGCAGTCCCGCAACGTCGTCCTCGCCGAGCAAATCCCCCAAGGCCCGTAAGTCGATGGTGACGAGCGGGTCGGCAGATGGCAGCACAGCCTCGTCCGGCGCAACGGAATTACCGGGCGTCTCCCCGCGATCGACGCCGATCCATCGGCTGAGGACCTGAAGCAGACGCTCCATAGTTGCCGGCTTGCTGAGGTAATCGTCCATGCCCGCGCGCAGGCAGCTATCGGCGTCTCCCTGCAGCGCGTTCGCGGTCAAGGCGACGATCGGCAAACGCGGCCTAATTCCGCCGCCGTTGGCGGCCTCGGCCGCGCGGATGCGGGCGGCGAGACCATACCCGTCCAACTTC
>JAJZVE010000130.1 GCA_021845835.1 Pseudomonadota bacterium
CACGCGACCTTCTCGAACTTCCGGTCGTCATTGGCGGCCTGTGCGCGCAGCTGCTTGCGGACCAGCGAGGGATCGCGGCCGGCGCGCAGCCCGGCCCGGGCCTCGTCGCGCGCATCCCGCGCTGCGGCGAGGGTCACCTCGGGGTAGGGGCCGATGCTGAGCAGCTTCTCCTTGCCGCCGATCTTGTAGCGGAAGCGCCAGAGCTTTCCTCCAGCCGGCGTGACCAGCAGGTACAAGCCATTGGAATCGAACATCTTGTACGGCTTGTCCCGGGCCTGCGCCTTGCGGATGGCGATGTCGGTGAGCATACCCTGCCTCCTGTCCCATACCCCACATCCGACCCCGAAGTGCCCCAGGATTGAGGGGTATCTCGTGAGACGGATTAGGACACTGTCACGGAGGAAAGTGAAGAGATTTCAGGTGGTTGAGACTGATTGAGATCGCGTGAAAAGCGAAACTGGCGGAGGGGATGTCCGCCCTACCTTGTGATCCAGCCTTAAAGAAACCAAGGAATAGGCCCAGTGATATAGCCAAAGATTGCCCTATAACGTCCATTGACGTCCTAGGACGTGCGGGATTATGGTGTATCCATGAAGGCCAGAGTATGTAGCCGGACAGTTCGACGGAGAGTCTGACGTGATGAGCCCAGCGACCACGGCACATAGACCCCCTGCGGTTTCTGCGGTTTTTGCGGTTCGTGAGTATCGGGCTAATGAAATCAATGGATTAAGTGCCAAACAAAACCGCAACCGGGTTGCGGTTCGGTTGCGGTTTTCTGCGGTTTTGTGCGGTTCGGGGTGCTGACGATGCCTCGCACCGTCTCAAAAAGGCTGAACGCTCTCGCAATTACGAACGCGAACCGCGAAGGCAACCTGCATGACGGTGGCGGTTTGTATTTGCGGGTTCGGGCTGATGGTTCAAAGTCATGGGCATTCCGCTACACGATGGCCGGGCGTAAGCACTGGATGAGCCTTGGGCCGCTGCGTGATGTATCCCTAGCGGAAGCCCGCGAGCAGGCCCGCCAGCTACGCAATCAGGTTCGAGACGGCTTCGATCCGCTCGCCCAGCGCCGCGAGCGGCAGCACCTCGCCGCCGAGCAGACGGCCAGAACATTCGATGCCGTCGCCGCTGCCTACGTCGAGGCGCACAAGGCCGAGTGGAAGAACGCGAAGCATCGGCAGCAATGGGAGAACACGCTCGCCACCTACGCCAGCCCGATCATCGGCAAGCGGCCGGTAAGCGAGATCAGCCTTCTCGATGTCCGCCGAGTGCTCGATCCGATCTGGGCCGAAAAGCCGGAGACGGCTAGCCGGCTGCGCGGCCGCGTCGAGGCTGTGCTGGCCTATGGGACCGTTCACGGCTGGCGCAGCGGGGACAACCCGGCGCGGTGGCAGGGCTTCCTCGACCAGATATACGCACCGAAAACGAAAGTGCGGGCGGTGAAGCATCACGCCGCACTCGACTACCACGACATGCCGGCCTTCATGGCCGAACTGCGCGAGCGTGAAGCCGTTTCGGCGCGATGCCTAGAGTTCGCCATCCTGACGGCAACGCGCTCCGGCGAGGCGCGCGGCGCCCGGTGGGATGAGATCGACTTTGACGCAGCCGTGTGGGTGATCCCGGCGCCGCGCATGAAGATGAAAAAGGAACACCGCGTGCCGCTGGCCCCGCGTGCCGTCGAGATCCTACGCGATATGGCAGAACGCTCTCAGCGCCGGGATGGGCTGATCTTCCCCGGCGGGACACCCGGCAAACCGATGACAGATGTTGCTCTCGCCAAGGCCGTTGCCGTGCTGCGGCCGGGCTTTACCGCGCATGGGATGCGGTCATCGTTCCGCGATTGGGCGGCCGAGATGACCAGTTTTCCGCGCGAGATCGCCGAGGTCGCGCTAGCTCACGTCAACAAGGATCGAACCGAAGCGGCTTACCAGCGCGGCGACCTGCTCGCGAAGCGCCGGCAGCTGATGGAAGCCTGGGCGAACTACTGCGCCGGGCTGGCCGAGGAATCTGAAAAGGTGGTGGCGATGCGCCGCGCCTGACTGATCCGCGCCGGCCGGATGCCGGCGAACCGGGAGTGGCGACGGGTGCGGACACACCCGCCGCCGATGATCCCGATGCAGTTGGAGACTACACGTGAACAGGACCGAACTTGAGACTATCACAAAACCGGCGAGCAATGACAATCCGGCCACGCTGGGGCGGCTGCAAGCCGTTCTGAACCGCCAAGGCGCAGAACTCCGCGCACTGGCCGCAACCCGCGTGCAGCGCGCGATCGTCGCCCGAGCCGCCGTGCAGATGATCGAGCGCACGCTGGCGCCGGAGGTGGGGGCATGAGCGAGACAACAGAACAGGCCGCCGACCGCTCGCCCTTCCGCCTGCGCGAGCAGAACTTCGAGCGCGTGATGCGCATCCTCGACGCCAAGATCGAGGGTGCTGATCCGTATTGGTCGATTCCCGCGCTGGCCCGGAAGTTCATGTTCTGCGAACGCGCGGCGCGGGACGTGGCGGACGGCGAAATCATGAACGAGCTGCAGAACCTTTCGGCGCGCCATGTCTCGAACCTGATGGAAGCGCCGCCGCGCACCTTCGGAGAAATCGCGCTCAAGCTGGCCGTCGTGATCGCTGCGGAGCCTTCCGACACCGGCACGGGCATCACCGCGCAGCAATACGGACTGCTTACCTCTGCGCTGGCCGAGATGGTCATCCTGGGCGAACGGGAATTGCCCGAGATCGGCGCCCTGAGCGCCCTGGCCGCCGAAGATCTGGAATGGCATGATCCCGAGGGCGATGGGGAGGCCGATCAATGACCCGCCCCGTCAAGAGCGTGGTGGAACTCCGCGCAGCCGACGTAGACGACAGCACAAGCCGGATGCAGGACGCCGCCCGCGCCCTGCGGCAGTTCACGAGTGATCTTCCCGCCGCACCTGACGAAAGCAGATTGCGTTCCCTGCGCTGGCTGGCGGACGCTGTGGAGACCGAGGCTCACGTGCTGCGGGATAACTGGCAGAAATTCTGCGATGACGCGGGCATGAACTCCGGCGAGAAGGCAGCATGAGCGGGGGCAAGAAAAAAGGCGGGGTGAAGGCCCCGCCTGACTTCCTCCAATCAATCGCAGAGCGGATCGACAGGGACAACCACGAACTGCGAGAAAGCATGCGCCGGGGGATTTTCCGTGATGCTCTCGAAACGTGGCGGGCAGGTCACAATCCGATTGACGCGCTCGAAGCAATAGCGGCCTGGGATCAGCGTGAACCGCTGCCTGCTGATCTTGCCGGTTGGCTGGGGAAATGTGCCGGATCGTTCGTTCTGGCCTTTCAGGATCAAGCCTCGTTCAGTCAGAGATCATGGAAGATTACCGACGCTGAAAAGGTCTTTCTCAAATCGTTCGAACTCGAAAGCGGCAAACGCAAGGGTGCCAATCCTTTTGCGCAGCATCGGGAGGCAGCCCTAAGCTACAAGGCCGCAAGGGCGTATCTCGAGAATATCACTGCCAACCCGATGATGAAAAGCACTGACATTGTCCGGGAGATGGCCAAGCGAGCGGGCATCGCTGAGGCGCAGATGCATCGTTACATCAAAAAGGGGCGCGACCGTCAGGGCTGGAAGTCTCGGGTGGCAAACGTCACTCACCGGGAACTATCCGATTCACCCCATGAAAATGATAAAAAGTAAGCGCCTCCGAATTGTAGCTTTTGGGGCGGGTGTGAGTATTAGAGAGAGTCATCTGTAACTCTGTGGAGTAGCGAAGATGACGACGGATAAGTTTCTCTACCGCCCCCGCGAAGCCCAGGCCGCCCTTGGCGTCAAGCACTCTAAGTTCTGGGAACTGATGAAGGCCGGGACGTTCGATGTCCGCAAGCTGGGCCGCAGCACCTTCATTACTGCCGAATCGCTCCGCCGGTTCGCTGAGAACCTGCCCAAGAGCGCGGCCTGACCCCCCAAATGAACACCGCCCCGAAAACCTACTGGCTCCGGAGCGGCGCTGAACTCTCAATCTTGCTTGGCGGCGAGATAGAGATAGAGGCGTCGGCGACTCGGTGCAAGCGGTTTTCAGGGCAGAAAGGATGCCCCAAATGGTTGACCGTAAAGGCGCTGCTGACCGGCAGCACGACCGAATCATCGACGACATCGAGACCCGCTCGCGTCGTCGCACTCTGACCATCGAGATGCCCGAGGCCGATCTGCGCCGCGCTGCTCGATCCCTTGCAAGCCGCGCTGACGGGATCATGGCGAGGCGGGAAAAGGACAGCGTTCTGCGCGCGCTGGCGGACATCGAGGCGCGGCATTGCAGGCGCCTCGCCGAGGCGCTGGCCGGCATGATCCGTGAGGGCAAATAATGGCCTCGATCCTGGACACCGCGCTCGACCTCGCCGCCGCCGGCCGCGCCGTTTTCCCCGTAGGCAACGATAAGGCTCCGCGCTGCCCGCGCGGACACCTTGCCGCCTCGACCGATCCCACCACGATCCGCGCCCTGCATTGCGATTACGGATTCGTCCTGATCGGCGTTGCGAGCGGCGCCCGCTCCGGCATCTCCGCCTTGGATATCGACAACAAACCCGGCGGCCTCGAATGGTTCGAGGCGAACCGCGACAAATTGCCCGCAACCCGGACGCATCGCACCCGCTCCGGCGGGCTGCATCTGTGGTTCAAACACCGGCCCGGATTGCGTTCCAGCGTTGCGGCAATTGCGCCCGGTATCGACATTCGGGCGGACGGTGGCGCGTGCATCTGGTGGCCCGCTGCCGGCCTCCCTGTCCTGTCCGCCGGCCCGCTGGCCGAGTGGCCTGACTGGCTGGTGCCGCCGCCGAAACCGGGCTGGACGCCGCCCCCTGCCGCGCCGTGGGTAGGGAACGACCGCCGCGCCCGCGCCTATGCCGAGGCCGCGCTACGGCGCGCAATCGAGCGTGTCGCCGGCGCCGCGCCTGGCACCCGCAACGCGACATTGAACGCCGAGACTTACGGGCTGCTGCGCCTGACCACGACCGGCGGACTGTCAGCCGGCGAGGTGGCGGAAGCGATGGCACACGCCGCCATCGTCGCCGGCCTCGAACGGCGCGAAATCGAGGCGACGCTGAAAAGCGCACTATCGGCGCGCGAGGTGGCACGATGAACCATTTCAACGCCGAGCAGATCGCGCGGGATGCCGCCGCGAAGGCAAGCACGCCGCCGGAGTTGAAACGGCCTCTCCGGCGCGAGACGCCGCCGCCTGAACCGTATCCGATGGACGCACTACTTGGGCTGCGCCCGGCCGTTGAGGCCATCCAGCGCCGCACACAGGCGCCGGGCGCGCTCTGCGGTGCAGCGGCGTTCGCGGCCGCAGGCTTCGCAACCTCGATCCACCATGATGTCGAGATCCCCAGCGTCGGAAATCGCCCGCTGGTGACGGCCTTTCTGACCATCGCGCAATCGGGCGAGCGGAAGACGAGTGTTGACCTGCTCGCCAGCCTGCCAATCCGCCGTGCCGAGGCTGGGCTGGCTGCTCAATACGAAGCCGAACAAGCAGCCTATAGCCGCGACAAAGAGGCATTCGACGCCGCCCGCATCGAGGCGCGGAAGGCTGCCAAGGACGGCCGCGCAGCCGCCGAGCGCGCGCTGGCCGATGTCGGATCGGAACCGAAGGCGCCGGCCCCGCCGATGCTCACGGCCGAGGAAGGCACGATTGAGGGGCTGATTAACCTCCTGACGCTGAGGCCCTACGCGGCGATCTTCTCGGCCGAGGGCGGCATGTTCCTCGGCGGTCACGCCATGAGCGAAGACGCAGCCGTCCGGACAATGACAACCGTGAACACGCTCTGGGACGGCTCGCCGATCAAACGGCTTCGCGCCGGCAAATCGACGTTCGCCCAAGGGCGTCGCGCCTCGCTCTCGCTTGCGGTTCAGCGTTCCGTCGCCGGCATCCTGCTAGGCAACGCCAGCGCGCGCGATAATGGGCTGTTGGCCCGGATGCTCATGTCGGAACCGGAGACGACTATCGGCACCCGCCTATGGCGTGATCGTGAGCCGGGCTTCGATGAGTTTCTGGACGAATACAACGGCCGCCTTGGCGACCTGCTCGCCCAGCAGCCCCGCCGCCTCGAAGGATCGGACGGCCTCGATCCCGAGCCGCTCGCGTTCGACGTTGCTGCCGAGCAGCGGCTGATCGCTTTCTATAACGACACTGAGCGCGACCTGGCAGACGGGCGCCGCTACGCCTCACTCCGGGGGTTTGGCTCAAAAATGACCGAACACGCCTGCCGCCTTGCGGGCATCCTCGCGGCCTATGCAGGCAAGACATACATCGACGCCGAAGCGTTCGACGCAGGCGCGACGCTGGCGACTTGGTATGCCGGCGAGCAACTGCGCCTCGGCGAGACGGTTGCGCCCGATCCTGAACTCGATGCGGCGCAGGAACTGCTCACCTGGTGGCAGGCCCAGCCCGATCCGCGCCTCTATTTGACCGCTCTCTACAAGAGCGGGCCGAACCGGCTGCGTAAAGCCGATGACGCCAAGCGCGCCGTTGCCATCCTCGAAGATCACGGATGGATCGAACGACTACCGACCGGAACGGTGCTCGACGGAAGCACGAGGCGCGAAGCCTGGGGGCTGATCCCATGATGCAGGTTCGCACCCGCGCGGAATTCGGCCGCGTCATCGAGGTTGCCGCGCGCATCGTTCCGTGGCGCCTGCCGCTCTATGCTGCAGCCGCCGATGGGCTGATCCAGTTGGTCGAGGTAACGCCCGGCGCTGGACTGCCGAAGACGCTGGACCGGGCAGCGCGGCCGCTGGTCATTCTGGTGGGTGACGATGGGGAAATGCCAGCAGGGCCGGACGGCTGGCGCTGCACGCCACGGCTGCGGCGGATGGCTCGCAGTGCCGTCATCCACGCGACGGGCGGTGAACCGCTGCATTATCGAAACGCAGTCAATGCCGCTGTATCGGGCGCGGCTCCGCTTGCCCTGATCGAGACGATTCCTGAACACGCCGAAGCGTGGCGTGCAGTATTCGGGCAGCGGCCTCAAATATTGATCCTCCCGCCCCGCGGCGACCATCACCCCCGCGTCATGCCGGCCCAGCCGATCAACTGACGGCATACCGGCGCCCGTAAACGTATCCAAGACGGGCACTGTGTGTGCGGCATCATCCCATAGGCGTGCTTATCGCTGGATCGGTTAAACGATGACGGCGGAAAACCTGTCCGCCGTATATCGTCAGGATGGCACCTGCGACGCAATCGTTGCAGATGTGGCGTGCGAGTTGGTTCAAGTAATAGCCATCTATAATCCATACTAGTTCATTGTAATATGCTGCCGTATGCCGAACAATATATTGAATTTTTATTGTCTCCTATCCGCCATTTCTGCTATTATTTGAAAAGTTGACTATAGGAATACAGAGAAATGGGTAAGCCGTTTTCAGAAATGTCTGAGCATGAACGCCAAGTGAACCGGCAGCGGATCAAGCACGGACTGCCGGCTGACTACGAAGCCGACGAACGCGGCATCCAGACGCCTGAAAGTCGTGAGCGCGACCGCGAGCGCCGCGAAGCCACCACCCGCCGCGCCAGCGAAGCCATCGCCCGCCGTCGCGGCCTGAAAGGAACCCCCGCCTGATGACATCTGAACTCGAAACCGCCATCGCCCGCCATGCTGAAGCCGAGAAGGCCAGCCAAACCGCTGAAGGCACCGTTCGCAAGGCCGACGCCGCACTTGCCAAGGCACGGCAGGCGACCGCAGAGGCCCGCGCCGCGCTGGATGCAGCGAAGGCCCGCGCCGATGACCTGATGGCCCGCGCCGCGAAGGGCGAGGCAATCGCCGCCGCAACTCTCGTCGCCGCGCGCGATGCCGTCACCGCACCTGCCGCCGCGCTGGAACTGGCGCAGGCAGCCGAGACACCGGCCCGCGAAGCCCTGACGCGCGCTGCTGCCGTGGCCCGGCAGGCGCAAGTGGACCTCGATCACGCCGCAGCGATCCTGCACCGCCAGCGCCGAATCGAAGCAGCGCACCGCCTCGATGAAACGGTCATGAAGGCGCGGGAGATTATCGCGGAACTCGCCGCCCTCGGGCCACACGACGCGACGCACTATCACCTGCATCTGTCCCGCCAGCCGGTGGAAGTTCACGGGATCGACGGTGACGATCTGCACCGTGTTCAGCGGCCTGCCGCCTGGATTGAGAACCAGCGTCCCGGCCCGCAGCGCGCTCGCCACTGAAGACCGAACTCGCCGGGCCACCCCGCCGCGTCGAAAGGAAGTGAGAGATGCTGAAAAGCTACAAGATCGGGATCGAGATAGCCGCGATCAATTCGGTCGGCCCGGTGCTCAAGCTGATCTCGAAGGACATGATCGGCCTCGGCAAGCAGGCCAAGTATGTCAGCAGCCAGATCAAGGGCGTCCGCATCGCCGCCATCGGCGCAGCCGCCGCGCTGGGCGGCATGGCGATCCTCAAGGCGTCGTCTGACCTCGCGACCTACGGCAACCGGCTGGCGAACGTCCAGAGCCGGCTGCGGCAGATGGGCGTCTCGGCCGGCAATGTCGGCGCGCTGACCAATGCGGCGTTCACGCAGTCCATGCGAACGCCGAATATTGACTGGTCCGACGCGCTGGCGGCGCTCACGAAGGGCCGCACGGTGCTGGGATCGAGTGCAGAAGCCGTCCGCGCCGCACCGCTGATCGTTCGCGCCGAGGGCGTGCTGTCGAACTGGGGCATGGGTGGTCCGACCGCGCTGGGCGAACTGCTCAAGGCCATCGAACTTCGCGGCGGCACGTATGGCCCGGACGGCAAGACGTTCTCGGTCGGCGCGCTGGGGCGCAACCTGAATTACGCGCTCGAGGCGCAGAACATCGCCGGCAAGCTGCTGACGCCGAACCAGATCATGCGGGCAACGAAACTCGCGGGCGCAGCGTCGCAGATGATGAGCGGCTTTGCGTGGTGGTCCAGCATGGCGGAAGCCGTGCAGCAGATGGGGCCGACCGGCGGACGTGGCTTCGGCATGGTCATGAAGGCGCTTTCCGGTGGCCCGATCAGCCGGATGTATGCCTACAACATGAAGCGTTACGGCCTCGTCGCGCCGGGCGGCTTTGTCCACATCCCGCATACCTTCCAGACTGCCATCAAGCCCGGCGCGCTCAAGGGATCGAAAATCCTCTACGGCCAAGGTCTGTTCGCCTGGACGCAAAAGGTGCTGGTGCCGACGCTGGAAGCGCACGGTGTTCACGGCAAGACCAACCTGCTGGCTGCGGTCTATCAGACGATCAGCAGCCAAACCGGTTCGCGCCTCATCGCGAACATGATCACGAACTCGCTATCCTACATCCGCACGCAGAAGCAGATGCGGCAGGCTGGCAGCGTGTCGGTCTACGGCGTCCAGATGGCGACCTCGATGACCGGTCCGCTGCACGCATTTGAAGGCGCATGGACAAGCCTGCTGGAAGCCCTCGGCACGCCGTTGGTGAAACCAGCGATCGCGATCCTCAACGCCATGACAAGTGCGGTGACCGGCGTGACGAAGTGGTCGAAGGTGCATCCGGCGATGGTCCGCGACATTGTGGGCGGCATAGCCGGGCTCGGCGTGGC
>JAJZVE010000131.1 GCA_021845835.1 Pseudomonadota bacterium
ATGCAGCCCCGCGGGCTGTCCAGCCCGCCCAGGATCGCAGCCGAAAACGCCTTGAGCGCCAGCGCCAGACCGATGAACGCCGAGGCCGTCGTGATCGGCGCCAGCAGCACGCCCGCCACGCCGGCCATCGCGGCACTCAGCACGAACACGCCGACCGCGACCGCCTCGACATTGATCCCCATCAGGCTCGCCACCGACCGGCTGAACGCAACCGCGCGCACCGCACTGCCGAGACGGGTGCGCCGCAGCGCCTGGTCGATCGCCGCCATCAGCGCCAGCGTGACGCCGAACACCAGGATTTCCTGCGGCCGCACGCCGGCGCCGAACAGCCTGACGACGCCATCGCCGAGCGGCGAGGGCACGGCGACCGGCGCCGGCCCCCACAGCGCGAGCGCCACATTCTGCACAATGATGCCGAAGCCAAGCGTACTCATCACCCAGGACAAGCCCTGTTCGTGCAGGAAGTGCCGCACGCCGGCGAAATACAGCGCTGCCCCCAGCACGCCCATCAGCAGCAGGCTGAACAGCAGCGCCAGCAGATAGGCGCCGCCGGTCACGTCCGCCGGGTTCAGGACGCCGAACATGACGCCCTTCGCCAGCATCAGCATGACGCTGAAACCGCACAGCGAACCCAGTGCCAGGAACTCGCCCTGGCCGAAGTTGAACGTCCTGGTCGTGGTATAGGTGATGCTGAAGCCGAAGGCGACGAGCGCGTAGATGCTGCCGATGGCCAGGCCGCTGAAGATGGCCTGCAGATATTCCATGAGCGCGTCCCCCTTTGCCTCGGCCCCGGCCGGGTCTTATTTCCTGAGATCCTCCGGCCTGATCGATTCCGTGATCGCGTCCTTGTACACGATGATCCTGTCGTTCACCCACTGTGCGAAATGATAGTCGGAATTGTTGAGCGCCTCGTGGTTGGTGTGGCTGAACGGGTGATGATAGGTCTTCACCACGCCCTCGGCGGTGTCGAGGTTTTCCAGCACCTGCTGCACCGTCGCGCCGTCCGTGGTGCCCGCCTGCTTCACCGCAGCGGCGAAGATCATTACGGCATCATAGGCTTGCGCCGCCGACACGAAGGTCGGCATGTCGGGATGCGCGCGCAACAGGCGCTCGTTCAGCGCCGCCGCCGCGGGCGAACTGTCGGCGGTGACGGAGGCGGTGAAGATCGCCTTGCTGGCCAGGTCCTTGCCGGCGATCGTCTTGAACGGCGTGTTGATGTCGGCCCAGGGCGCCACCACCGCCGGAAAGTAGCTGATCTTTTCCAGGCTGCGCATCACCTGGCCGTTGGCGTCGGACAGCGCATAGGTGATCAGCACCTCCGCGCCCGCCGCCTTGATCTTGCTGAGTTGCGAGGTCATGTCCGTGTCCTTTGGACCGAACTGCTCCTCGGCCACCGCCTTGAAGCCGTACAGCTTCGCCACCTCTCGCAGGTCCTTCAGCGCCTGCTGGCCGTAGCCGGTGGTATCGACGATGAAGGCGATCTTGTGCGCGGGCGACTTGCGGATCGCGTAGGCGAGGATCAGGCTGATCTGATCGCGGTCCACCATCGAATCGCGGAACATGAAGTTCGCCGGCGCCGACATGTAGCGCTGCGTGATCGCCGTCGCGGTGCCGATCGGCGAGATCACCGGAATCTTCTTCTGCTCCGGGATGTGCATCCAGGCCAGCACGTTGCCGGAATTGGCCGCGCCGAGCAATAGCACCACATGCTCGTTGTCGATCAGCTCGTTGGCGTTCTGGATCGCCTTGGGCGGCTGGCCGAAATCGTCGCGATAGATCGCGACCACCTTGTGGCCGAGCAGGCCGCCCTGCCTGTTGAGGTCATCGACCGCAAGTTCGATGCCGTACTTGCTGGAAATACCGAACTCGGCCGAGCCGGTGGCCGACATATCGCTGTTGTAGCCGATGGCGATGTCCTGCGCGTGTGCCGCACCGGCGGCGAGGCCGAACGCGGCCGCCAGCGCGGCGGCGGTGAAAGATCGTTTCATGGTTGCTCCCCCTTGGTCTGCGGATGGTCGTCCTGCCGTCGGCGATCGGCGCCGGCGGTCGGTGCGAGGCTGATCGGAACACCGGCTGTCCGGTTAGCCACCTCGCTCCGCGCGGGTCAACCCAGGCCATGGCTGGAGACCGCGTCGGATGCCCCCCCGGCCACGAAATGGCCTGGACGTTCTCATGGTCTCCTCGCGGGTGGGGATTTTGTCACAGGCGCCGGCAACGGACGGCCTGTCGGAGAGCGCAGGGCCCTTGCGACAGCCCGGACGGGCCACCAGCCCGGCCAAGCCGGCTTCACGCGCAGCCCCCGTCGCCGCGGTCCCGGTCGGCTCGCGGCAGTACGCCTGCTCGATTGACCTTATCCCAGGATCGGACGATCCTTTTGCCCGGGAGAAAATGAAGCGGAGGGGTGGGACACGTGCGGAACACCAGGATACTGGGCATCGTAGCGGCGGTGGCCGCTTGCGCGATGATGTTGGCAGCGGCCCCGGTTGCGCATGCCGAAGATGCCGTCCGGATCGCCGTCGGCGCGCCGCTCACCGGACCGCTGGCGCGCCAGGGACAGGAAGTCGCCAATGCGGTGAAGCTCGCCGCGCAGGAATGGAACGCCAAAGGCGGCGTGCTCGGCGCGAAAGTGGAGGTGGTCGAGGCGGACGACCAGGGCAACCCGCAGGTCGGTGTCGCCGCCGGCGAGAAGGTTGCGTCCGACCCCGCCATCCTCGGGGCCGTCTGGGGCATCACCAGCGTCACCTGCATTCCCGTCTCCGAAGCGCTGGATCGCGTCGGCATGGTGATGATTACCCCGGGCTGCTCGAACCCGAAGGTGACGGATCGCGGGCTGAAGACCGTGGAGCGCATCTGCGCGCGCGACGATCTGCAAGGGCCGGCGGGTATCGCTTTCGCGATCCGGGAGCTGCACGCCCGCAAGATCGCGATCTTCGACGATGGCACCGTGGGTCCGCGCGGCGGCGCCGACGAGGCCGAGAAGACGGCGCGCGCCATGGGGGTGACGCCGCTGCGCTACGTGGTGCGCTCCGGCGACAAGGACTTCCGCGCCATCCTCGAAACCGTGCCCAAGGACATCGACGTCGTCTTCTCGACGCTGTGGGCGCCGGATGCGGCGCTGCTGGCCAAGCAAATGCCGGATGTCGGACTGAACGTCCACATCGTCGGCCCGGACTCGGAGTTTGAGCCGGTCGATTACGTGCAGGCGGCGGCCGGCGCAGCCGAGGGCAACTACGTGACCTTCTTCGCGCCCGACATGACCAAGGTCCCGGCCGCGGTGGACTTCGTGAAGGCCTACGAGGCGAAGTACGGACAGATCAGCTCGTACGGCCCGCTCGCTTACGAGGCCGCCAACATCCTGCTCACCGCCATCAGGACGGCCGACAAGCGGGACCGCGCGGCGATCGCCGCGGCCGTCCGCGCCACCAGGGATTACCGCGGGATCCTGGGTTTCCCGATCACCTTCGACGACAAGGGCGACATCAAGGGCGCGCAGGTCTATATCTATCAGGTTAAGGGCGACGGCTTCGTGTTCCTGCGCGGCATCTCGGTGAACGGCTGACCGCGCTTCGTGACGATCCTCGAGACCAGAGGGCTGAGCCGCCGGTTCGGCGGGCTGCTCGCGCTGAGCGCGGTGGATGTGGCCGTGGAGTCCGGCGAAATCGTCGGACTCCTCGGTCCCAACGGCTCAGGCAAGACGACGTTCTTCAATGTCGTCTCCGGCCTGTTCCGCGCCAGCAGCGGGCGCGTACTGTTCGGCGCCCCGCCAGCGGACATCACCCGCAAGCGTCCGGACCAGATCACGGCGCAGGGCATCGCCCGCACCTTCCAGAACCTGCGCCTGTTCGAGCAGATGACCGTGCTGGAGAATGTGCTCGTGGGCGCACGCTGCCGCACCCGCAGCAGCATTCCGGAAATCCTGCTGGGCACGCCCGGCGCTCGCCGCGAACACCGCCGTGCCATTGACGAGGCCCGCGACCTGCTCGACTTTTTCAGGGACCGGCTGGCACCGCGCGCCGCAGAGCGTGCCAGCGCGCTCTCCTACGCCAACCGGCGGCGTCTGGAGATCGTGCGCGCCCTCGCCACCCAACCGAAGCTGATCCTGCTCGACGAACCGGCAGCCGGCATGAACCCGGCCGAGACACGCGAGCTGATGGACGACATCGTGCGCATTCGCGAGCGCGGCATCACCGTACTTCTCGTCGAGCATGACATGCACCTGGTGAAGGGGGTGTGTACGCGCGTCATCGCCTTCAATCACGGCGTCAAGATCGTCGAGGGAGACTTCGCCACGGTGCAGCGCCACCCCGAGGTGGTCGAGGCCTATCTCGGCAAGCGGGCCGCCCATGCCTGACGCGCCCCACGCCGCGGACCCGGTCCTCGCGCTGAGAGACGTCGTGACCCATTACGGACCTGTGCCGGTGCTGAAGAGCATCAGCCTGGAGATCCGTCGCGGCGAGATCGTCTGCCTGCTGGGCGGCAACGCCGCCGGCAAGACGACCACGATGAAGGCGATCCTGGGCGTGGTTCGACCGACGCGCGGCACGATCACGCACGAAGGCGAACGCATCGACGGCCGCCGGACGCAGGATATCGTCCGCCGCGGCATCACGCTGGTGCCGGAATCGCGGCGCATCTTCGGCCGTATGACAGTGCGCGAGAACCTGCAGATGGGCGGCTATACCTGGCGTCATCTGCCGCCGGCCGAAGCGCGCGCGGACATGGACCGGGTGTTCGCGCTGTTCCCGCGCCTCGCCGAACGCCAGTTGCAGTATGCCGGCACGATGTCCGGCGGCGAGCAGCAGATGCTGGCACTGGGACGCGCGTTGATGGCACGCCCGCGCCTGATGCTGATGGACGAGCCGTCGATGGGTCTGGCTCCCACCTTCGTGGAACAGATTTTCGAGACCATCCAGGACATCAATCGCCAGGGCATTTCGATTTTGCTGGTCGAGCAAAACGCCAATCTGGCGCTCTCGATCGCGCACCGGGGCTACGTGCTGCAGAACGGTCGCATGGTGGCGGCGGACGCCGCGGCGACCCTGCTGGCCGCGGACGAGATCCGCCGCGCCTATCTTGGAGAGTAGATCGTGGAGCACATCCTGCAGATCCTGCCGCAGCAGCTCGTTTTCGGATTGGCTCTGGGCACGGTGTACGGGCTGATCGCCCTCGGCTACACGATGGTCTACGGCGTCCTGTTCATGATCAACTTTGCGCATGGCGACGTGTTCACAGTGGGTGCCTATATCGGTTACGCCGTGCTCAGCTTCGTCATTGCGACGCATGTCCACCTCGACCCGATCTGGGTGCTGCCGCTGATGCTGGTACCGGCGATGGTCGGCTGCGGCGGGCTCGGCATGCTGATCGAGCGGCTGGCTTACCGGCCGCTCTATGCGCGCGGCGCGACGCGGCTGGGGCCGCTGATTTCGGCCATCGGCGCCTCGATCTTCCTGCAGAACGCGGTGATGGTCACGCAGGGCGCGCGGATGAAGGTGTACCGCACCTTCTCCCTGTTTCCGCGCAGCTGGTCATTCAACGTCGCCGGCGTGCGCATTTCCGTCCTGACGCTGGTGATGGTCGCGCTCGCCGCGCTGATGATGTACGGGCTCAACGTCCTTGTGCATCGCACCACGCTCGGCCGTTCCATCCGTGCGGTCGCCGAGGACCGCGAGATGGCGGCGATCATGGGCGTCAATCCGGACGGGGTCGTCGCCACGACCTTCTTCCTGGGTTCCGCGCTCGGCGGCGCTGCGGGCGTGCTGGTCGGCCTCTATTACACGCAGATCGACTTCGTGATGGGCTACTCCGCCGGCATGAAGGCCTTTACCGCCGCTGTGCTCGGCGGCATCGGCAACATCCGTGGCGCCATGCTGGGGGGTGTCGCGCTCGGGCTGGTGGAGAGTCTGGCGGTCACGTTCATCAATCCCGCATTCAAGGACGTGGTCGGCTTCGCGGTGCTGATCCTGACGCTGATCTTCCTGCCCGACGGGCTGCTGGGGCAGTCGCTTGCCAGCAAGAAGGTGTGAGCAGGATGCCGCGCCGTCGCCTGTTCGCGCTGCTTGCCGCCGTCGCCGCCCTGCTGATTCCCGCGCTAGGACCGAGCACCTATGTCATGGGGATTATCGCGCGCATCGCGCTGTACGCGATGCTCGCACTCGGCCTCAATGTCGTGGTCGGCTTCGCCGGCCTGCTCGATATCGGCTATGTCGCCTTCTTCGGCATCGGGTCCTACGTCTATGCCTTCCTGTGCTCGCCGCATTTCGGCCTGCATATGCCGTTCATCGTGGCCGTGTTCGCCGCCGCGTCGGTGACTGCCGTGTTCGGCGTGCTGATCGGCGCGCCGACGCTGCGGCTGCGCGGAGACTATCTGGCCATCGTGACGCTTGGTTTCGGCGAAATTGTTTACCTGCTGCTCATCAACCTCGACCGGCCCGTCAACATCACCAACGGCCCCAGCGGCATCGTGACGATCGACCCGCCGAGCATGCTCGGGGTGACGATCAGTACGAATGCACAATACTACTACCTGTTCCTGTTCTTCCTGGCGCTCGTCCTGCTCGTCTCCACGCGGCTGCGCGGCTCGCGCATCGGCTGGGCCTGGGAGGCGATTCGCGAGGACGAATTGGCCGCGCAGGCGATGGGGATCAACACCACCGTCTCCAAGTTGCAGGCCTTCGCAACCGGCGCCTGCATCGCCGGGGTCGCCGGAGCGCTACTGGCGTGCTGGCAGCGTTCGGTGTTTCCGGACAACTTTCTGTTCACGGAGTCGATCAACGTGCTGGCGATGGTGATCCTGGGCGGCATGGGCAGCCTGCCGGGCGTGATCCTGGGCGCGGCGGTCATCGTCGCCCTGCCGGAAATCTTCCGACCATTCGCGCTCTATCGGCTGCTGGCGTTCGGATTGATGCTGATGCTGGTGATGATTTTCCGTCCACAAGGGCTGCTGACCTTCACGCCGCGGCGCAAGCTGCCCGAGGAGCCGCCGGCACCGGGTCCGGCCGAGACCGACCCCGTCATCGCCCCTGGCCTGCCGCGCTGACATGCAGCTGCGATGCGTGGTATGCGCCGCACTCCATCCTGCCGACCTGCGCAGCGCCTGCGCTTCCTGCGGCGACATCCTCGAAGTGATCGAGCCGGTCGGCACATCGATCGCCGGCGACAGCTATCTGCAATCGGGCATGTGGCGGCACGCGCCTCGGCTCAGCGTCGGCAACCGCGCCTGCATCATCTCGCTGCGCGAAGGCGAGACACCGTTGCACCGTGCCGGGCGCCTGGCGCGGGCGCTCGGCTTTGCAGGCGAACTCTGGATCAAGGACGAGACGGTCAACCCGTCCGGGTCGTTCAAGGACCGTCTCATCAGCGCCGCCATCAGCCGCGCCCGCGAACTCGGTGCCCCCGGCGTGGTCTGCGCGTCGAGCGGCAACGCCGGCGCGTCCACCGCCGCCTATGCCGCGCGGGCGGGCATGCCGGCGGTGATCCTGGTGCCGGCGCGAACCCCTGACGCCAAGCTCGCGCAGATCCGGGCGCACGGCGCCCGTCTGGAGATGGTCGACGGCCACTACAGCAACGCCTACAAACGAGGCCTGCAACTCGCGGCAAGCGAGGGCTTTGCCAATCTGACCACAACGTACCTCAATCCGTACGGCGTGGACGCGCTCAGGCTGATCGCCTGGGAAATCGTCGGTCGGCTCGGGCAGACGCCCACGCATGTGCTCGTTCCGACCGGCGCCGGCCCGCTGGTAAAAGGCGTCGTGCAAGGCTTCCGCGAGGCGACGCCGGGCAGCGTGCCGCGCGCGGTGGCCGTGCAGGCCGAGGGCTGCGCGCCGATCGCGGCGGCGTTCCAGGCCGAAGCCACGCGGGTCGCGGCGTGGGGAGAGCCGAGGACGATCGCGTCCGGCATTTCCGACCCGCTCGTCGGCTACGAGCGAGACGGCACCTACACGCTGCGTCTGGTGCGCGAAACGAACGGCCTCGCGATCGCGGTCAGCGACGCTGCGATCCGCGCCGCGATGACCCAGCTTGCCCGGTGCGAGGGCATCCTGGCCGAACCGACCGGCGCCAGTTCCGTGGCGGCAGTGCGCGAACTGATGAACCGCAACGAGATCGACGGCGAATCGCGGGTCGTCTGCATGGTAACGGGACACGGCTTCAAGGACATGCAGCACTATCAGGCACTGTCGGACGGCTAGCCGCCGCTGGAACCTCCGCTTGTGCCGGTGCGGATCATCTGTGCACGAACCGGGGCGTCTCCTTGGCGAAGAACGCGCGCACGCCCTCGCGGCAGTCCTCGGTGGCGAACGCCTGGCCGCTCAGGTCGAGCGATTCCCGGATCGCTTCGTCCTCGGTCATGTCGAACGAAACATCGATGGCGCGCTTGCACAGCTGCAACGCGCGATTCGGCCGCGTCGCCAGCACCGCGGCGATCTCCTGCGCTGCTTTGAGCGCGGTTCCTTCCGGCACCACCCGGTTCACCAGCCCCCAGGCCAGCGCCGTCGCAGCGTCGATCGGCTCGCCGAGGAACATCATGTCCTTGGCGCGCCCCTCGCCGATGCGGCGCGTCACGCGGACCGTGCCGCCGCTGCCCGGGAACACGCCGAGCTTGATCTCCGGCAGGCACAGCCTGATCTGCGCCTCGGCCACGATCAGGTCGCAGCAGACGGCGAGTTCGAGGCCGCCGCCGAAGGCGAGGCCGGCCAGGGCGGCGACTGTCGGCTTGGGGAAATCGTCGACTTTGCTGTAGGTGGCGTTCTCGAACACGAGCTTCTTTTCCAGCACCGCGCCGGGCGCCATCATTTCCGGGAATTCCTTGATGTCCGACCCGGCGCAGAAGGCGCGGCGCCCGGTGCCCGTCAGCACCAGCACCCTGACCGCGTCATCGGCGGCGAGCGCATCAAGCAGGGCGCTGAGCTCGCGCGTCATCCGCAGCGTGACCACGTTCATCGGCGGATTGTCGAGCGTGACCGTCGCCACGCCGTCGCGAATCTCGCACCGGACCTGTTGTTCGCCCATCATCTTGTCCCTTCCTTCGCCGTCGCTCGCCTCACCGCCGTCCCTCCCGCGCTCATGATGCCGCCGATGCACGGCCGGCACGGGACAGGAAATCGGCGCGCAGGCCCATGCGCTGTTCCGTGAACAGGCGGCCGTCCATCGCCCGCAGGTTGTCGGCGATGCGTGGCCGGAATCCGATATGCGCGAGCACCTGCGTCGTCAGGTCCACGCCCGGAGCGATCTCGGTGAGCACGATGCCGTCGGGCTCCAGCCGGAACACGGCGCGTTCGGTGATGAACAGCACCTCCTGGCCACGTTCGCGCGCATAACGGCCGCTGAACGTGAGCTGGCCCACCTGGGGCACCCATTTCCGCACCTCGCCCTCGCGCCGGATGGTCAGCGCGCCGCGGCCGTCCGGCGCCGCGTCGAGCCCGCCCGTCGTCAGGGTGCCGGAAAAGACGACGCGCCGCGCGCCCTGGCTGATGTTGATGAAGCCGCCGGGTCCGTTGATCGAGCGATGATAGCGGCTGACATTGACGTTGCCGTCCGCGTCCAC
>JAJZVE010000132.1 GCA_021845835.1 Pseudomonadota bacterium
GGTCTCGGCCTGGCCCCGCTACGGCCGGCCATCTACCACATACTTGCCAACCGCGCGCGCTATGGCCGCGTCTCGATCCTGTTCGGCACCCGTCACCCGCGGGATTTGCTCTACCGTGATGAGATTGCGACATGGCGCCAGAACCTCGACGTCAGCGTGGAGGTCACGGTCGATCACGCCGACAGCGACTGGCGCGGCAATGTCGGCGCGGTCCCCACCTTGATCCCGCGTGCTTCCTTCGACCCGCACGACACCGTCGCCCTTGTCTGCGGGCCTGAGATCATGATGCGGTTCACGGTCAATGCGCTACGCGATGCAGGCGTTACGCCAGACCACATCTATCTGTCCATGGAACGCAATATGAAGTGCGCCATAGGCCTATGCGGTCACTGCCAGTTCGGGCCGGTCTTCGTCTGCAAGGACGGCCCCGTCATGCGGTTCGATCGCATCGCATCGATCTTCGCAATCCGAGAGATCTGAGATGAGCGAAGAGAAGCGCCCAAAACTGGCGATTTGGAAATTCGCCTCCTGCGACGGCTGCCAGCTTTCTCTGCTCGATTGCGAGGACGAGCTCCTGACGCTGGCCGGTGCAGTCGAGATCGCCAATTTCCCGGAGGCCTCGAGCGCCGTCCTTGATGGTCCTTACGATCTCTCGCTGGTGGAAGGCTCGATTACGACCGCGCACGACGCCGAACGCATCATCAAGGTCAGGGAGCAATCGCGGCACCTCGTAACGATTGGCGCCTGCGCCACTGCTGGAGGTATCCAGGCGCTGCGCAACTTCGCCGACGTCAACGACTTCGTCTCCGCCGTCTATGCCTCGCCGCAATATATCTCGACGCTCGCCACCTCGACGCCGATCTCGGCGCATGTAGCAATCGACTACGAGCTGCACGGCTGTCCGATCAACAAGGATCAGCTCCTCGAGGTGATTTCGGCCTTTCTCGCCGGCCGCAAGCCGGCGATCGCGGCCCATAGCGTCTGCGTCGAATGCAAACGGCGCGGCACGGTATGCGTGATGGTGCAGGGGACGCCGTGTCTGGGTCCGGTGACCCATGCCGGCTGCGGTGCGATCTGTCCCGCCTATCGGCGGGGCTGCTACGGTTGCTACGGCCCGATGGAGACGCCTAACATGGCGTCGCTGGCACACGAGTGGCGCGCGTTGGGCGCCAGCCCGCGTGACATCCGCAACGCCTTGCAGACGTTCAACGCCGCGGCCGAGCCGTTCCGCAAGGAGAGCGAGGCCCATGCCGATTAAGACGATCAAGGTCGATTACCTCGCCCGTGTGGAGGGCGAAGGCGCGCTCGACCTCACGATCAGTGACGGCAAGGTCACCTCGGCACAGCTGCGGATCTTCGAGCCGCCGCGGTTTTTCGAGGCGCTCCTGCGCGGGCGCGGTTATGCCGAAACGCCCGATATCGTTGCCCGCATCTGCGGAATTTGCCCGATCGCCTATCAGATGAGCGCTGTTCATGCGATCGAGAACGCATTCGGAACGAAAGTCGACGGCCAGCTCCGCGCCCTGCGCCGGCTGATCTATTGCGGCGAATGGATCGAGAGCCACGCCTTGCATGTCGTGATGCTTCACGCGCCCGACTTCCTGGGCTTTCCAGACGCAATCCGCATGGCGCGCGACCATGGCGATATCGTCCGCAATGGACTCGCGCTCAAAAAAGCCGGCAACGAGATCATGCGCCTGCTCGGAGGGCGTGAGATCCATCCCGTCAATGTCAAGCCTGGCGGCTTTCATCGTGTACCGACCCGAGCCGAACTATCCCCCCTGTCGGAAACCCTGAAGCACGCCCGAGATCTCGCTACCGGACTTGTGCGCTGGGTCGCAACCTTCCCCTTCCCCGATTTCGAACAGGACTACGAATTCGTGGCGCTGCGCCATTCCGACGAATATCCCCTCAACGAGGGACGGCTCGTCTCCAGCCGCGACATCGATATCGATATTGCCGACTATGAATCGGAGTTCGAAGAGCGGCACGTTCCGCATTCGACGGCGCTCCATTCGCTCCTGAAGCGCCGCGGCGCTTACCTCGTCGGCCCCCTCGCCCGCTATGCCCTGAATTTCGACCGGCTACCTGCCACGCTCCAGGCTCTCGCCGGCGAGGTCGGACTAAAGCCAGTGTGCCAGAATCCATTCAAGAGCATCGTCGTGCGTGCGCTCGAGATTGTCTTTGCCTGTGAAGAGGCACTGCGCATCATCGATGCCTATGAACCGCCCGCCCAGCCCGCGTTGTCTCTTTCCCCTGGGGCCGCCACCGGCTTCGGCTGCACCGAAGCGCCGCGTGGTATCTGCTGGCACCGCTACGACTTTGCGGAAGACGGCACGATCGAGCGGGCACGGATCGTCCCTCCGACCTCGCAGAACCAGCCGAGTATCGAGGGCGACCTCGCTGCCGTCGCCGCGTCGGTTATGGATCAGCCGGACGACGTCATCCGCGACCGGTGCGAACAGACCATCCGCAACTATGATCCCTGCATTTCCTGCTCTGCGCACTTTCTTAAGCTAAAGGTCTTTCGGGAATGAGCAATTCAGGGCACAAGAAAATCATCGTCCTCGCCATAGGAAACCCCGACCGCGCCGATGATGGCGTCGGTGCGCTAATCGCGCGACGGCTTTCCGACCATCTGCCGGTGGATGTGGAACTCGTCGTCCATAGCGGTGACACTGTCGCTTTGGTGGAAGATTGGGCAGGCCGCGATGCACTGCTGTGTGTGGATGCGGCCAATCCGATGGGGGAGCCCGGTCGGATCTATCGCTTTGAAGGGGGCGACGCGGCGCTAGCGGAGAGTGCGTCGCTTACGTCGAGCCACGGTTTCGGACTCGCTGAGGCGATTGCCCTTGCCCGTGCATTGCACGCTCTCCCGGAGACCGTTGTCATTTATGCGGTGGAAGGCGCCTGCTTCGAGATCGGCGCGCCGATGACGGCCGAGGTAGCCGCCGCCGTCGACGTTGTTGCCGATCGGATCATGGAAGAGGTTGGCCGCTTGAGGCAGATCAAGACTGGAGTTTCGTCCCGTGCATGAAACTGGCATCGTTCGCAATCTGATCCGCCAGCTCGAACAGGCTGTGCTGGACTCTGGCGCAACAGGCGTTTCAGCCGTTTCGGTCCGGCTCGGCGCCTTAAGCTTGTTTTCGCCCTCGCATTTTCGCGAGCATTTTGACGAGGAGGCGATCGGCACTAAGGCGGAGAAGGCGACGCTTTCGATTCTGACATCCGACGATATCTCTGCCCCCCACGCGCAGGATGTCATGATCGAGAGCATCAGCCTCGAAGTTCCCGAAGAGACCGGATAGATGAACGGCAAGCTGCGGCATCGGCTTAGGATGGAGGTCACGGGCGCTGTGCAGGGCGTCGGCTTTCGTCCTTTCGTGCACCGGCTCGCTGTCGATGAGGAACTCGGAGGCTTTGTTCGCAATACCGGAGAAGGGGCATGGCTCGAGGTCGAGGGACCCGCAGAGAGCCTCGCGCGCTTTCTCCACCGGTTCGACGCCGAGCTTTCACCGCCAGCCGGCGTGCGGGACAGGCGCGAAACCTGGATGTCGCCAAAGGGTGAAGCCTCGTTCTCAATCGTGCCCAGCATTGCCGCGGGCGAACGACCGGCCCAGGTTCTTCCTGACCTCGCGACCTGTCCTGAATGCCTGGCAGAGATCTTCGATCGTGCCGACCGCCGCTACCGCTATCCATTCACCACCTGCACACATTGCGGACCGCGGTACAGCATTATCGAGGCCGTTCCTTACGATCGCCCGCGTACCATTATGCGGCACTTTCCCATGTGCGGGGCCTGCCAGGCCGAATATGACGATCCCGCCAGCCGCCGCTTCCATGCTCAGACCAATGCTTGCCCGGCCTGCGGTCCCCAACTGACGCTTTGGGATGCGGATGGGCGGCCCGTCGCCGTCCGCGATCAGGCGCTGATCGCGGCGGCGGATGCGTTGCGCGGCGGCCGGATTGTCGCCCTCAAAGGGCTTGGCGGTTTCCAGCTTCTGGTCGATGCCCGGGACACCGCCGCGGTCGAACGCCTGCGCGACAGAAAACGGCGGCCGACGAAGCCGTTCGCGATCGTGATCGGCTCGCTGGCCGATGCACGCGCCATCGTGCAGATGACCGCGACGGAGCAACAGGTTGTCGCCTCTCCCGCAGCCCCGATCGTTCTACTGCGCGCGCGCGCTGACACCAATGTGATTGCGCCGGCCGTGGCGCCCGACAATCCATGGCTCGGCATCATGCTGCCGGCGACTCCTCTGCATTATCTTCTGATGCGCGAGTTGGGCTTTCCTGTTGTCGCGACCAGCGGCAACCGTGGAGGCGAGCCCATTGCCACCGATGAAGCCGAAGCGCTCGAACGGCTTGCGGGCATTGCCGACCTGTTCCTCGTCCATGACCGGCCGATCGTCCGTCCAGTGGACGACTCCGTCGTTCGGGTGATTGCGGGCCGCGAAACCGTGTTGCGCCACGCCCGAGGCTATGCCCCGCAGTCCTTTCCTGCGCCCTCACCTGCGCCTTGCCTAGCGCTTGGAGGCCACCAGAAGGACGCGCTGGCGATTGCCGCCTCCGGCGAGATCAGCCTCGGGGCGCATATCGGCGACCTCGACCGGGTCGAGACACGGACCGCGCTCAGCAAAGCTGTCGCGACCATGAGCGCGCTCCACGCATTAAATCCGGAGCTTGTCGCCTGCGATGCGCACCCGGCCTACCACACGACACGTCTTGCGGAGCGGCTCACGCGAAAACCAGTCCGCGTCCCACACCATCTTGCGCATGTATTGGCCGGAATGCTCGACAATGATCTCGAAGGCCCAGTTCTCGGCGTGTCCTGGGACGGCACCGGCTATGGCGGCGACGGCACCATCTGGGGTGGCGAGTTTCTGGCTGTCGAAGAGGAGCGCTGGCGACGGGTTGCGCATCTGTTGCCATTTCGCCTGCCCGGCGCCGGAACGGCGATCCGCGAACCACGGCGCGCTGCCGTGGGTGCGCTCTATGCGGTGTTTGGAGAAGCAGCGCTCGCGATGGCCGACCTGCCGCCCATTGCCGATTTCGCGCAGCACGAACGAGCGATATTGGCACAAGCGCTCGCACGCGGCCTGAACGCGCCGTTCACGTCGGGCACCGGCAGGCTGTTTGACACGGTGGCCTCCATTCTCGGACTCTTCCAAAAGACCACCTTCGAAGGCGAAGCAGCAATGGCCATCGAATTTACCGCAGATCGTGCCTTGGCCTCGGTCCTGCTCCCGGAAATAGCGGTTGTTCGCACTTCCGGTTCGGCCGTTCTCGACTGGCGGCCAATGCTGGCGGGACTGATAGAGGCACTTCGCGAGGGCGCGCCGCGCGAGTCGCTGGCGTCCGGGTTCCACGACGCACTGGTTGGTTCGATCGTCGCCGTCGCCCGCTGTGTCGGCTCGAGCCGCTTGCTGCTCACCGGCGGCTGTTTTCAGAACGCGAGGCTCAGCGAACTGACGATTGCCGCGCTGAAGCAATCTGGCTTCACACCCTATTGGCACCACCGCATCCCGCCCAATGACGGCGGCCTTGCAGCCGGTCAGGCTGTATTCGCCGGCCGGCCACTCACGATGGAGGTCGACTGATGTGCCTTGCCATCCCCGGGCAACTTCTCAGTGTGGAAGGCAACGACCCCCTGACGCGGCAAGGCCGGGTCAGCTTCGCCGGTCTCGTCAAACAGGCCAACCTCGCTTATGTGCCGGATGTGAAAGTCGGTGACTACGTGCTCGTTCACGCCGGCTTCGCCATTGCCGTGATCGATCAGGCCGAAGCGGTGAAGACGTTGGACTACCTAGCCGAAATCGGGTCGGAGGACGTCGAATGAAATATGTCGATGAGTTCCGTGACAAGGCGGCGGCACGCCGCATTGCCGATGCGATCGCCGCCATCACAACCGGTCCATGGACCTTGATGGAGATCTGCGGCGGACAGACCCATTCGATCGTCCGTCACGGCATCGATCGTATGCTACCTGATTGCATCAGCCTGCTGCACGGGCCGGGCTGCCCCGTCTGCGTCACGCCCGCCGAAACGATCGACGCTGCCATCGCGATTGCCGGCCGGCCCGGCGTCATCTTCTGCTCTTTCGGCGATATGCTGCGCGTACCAGGCGAAGCAGGCAGCCTGAACAACGTCAGGGCGCGCGGCGCTGACGTGCGCATGGTCTATTCCCCACTCGACGCGCTCGCGATCGCCCGCGATCATCCCGAGCGCGATGTGGTCTTCTTCGCCATCGGCTTCGAGACCACGGCGCCGGCAACCGCGATGGCGGTGCTGCAGGCGAAACGAGAGCGACTCGACAATTTCTCGCTCCTCGTCTCGCATGTGCTGGTGCCACCGGCGATAGAGGCGCTGATCAGCGATCCGGCCAACTCTGTCCAGGGCTTTCTTGCCGCCGGTCATGTCTGTACGGTCATGGGTTATCGGGAATACGAGCCGATTGCCCGACGCCATCGCGTACCCATGGTCGTCACGGGTTTCGAGCCGCTCGATCTGCTGCAAGGCATTCATCTCTGCATCCGGCAACTCGAGGAGGGCCGCGCCGAGGTCGAGAACCAATACAGCCGCTCGGTCCGTCGCGACGGCAATTACTCCGCCCAGGCCGTCATCGCTGAAGTCTTCACTGTCGTCCCGCAGCATTGGCGCGGCATCGGCGAAATTCCGCGAAGCGGACTCGGACTTGCCCCGGCCTATGCCAACTTCGACGCGCTGCGACGATTCTCCGGCATTGAGGTCGTGCGGGAGCGCGCCAACGAGTGCATCAGCGGCAAAATCATGCGCGGTCTGATGAAGCCCGCCGATTGTCCGGCTTTCGGCACCCGTTGCACGCCGGAGCATCCGCTGGGCGCCACGATGGTCTCATCAGAGGGCGCCTGCGCAGCTTATTTTCGTTATCGCCGGCCGATGCCGCGCGCGAGGGCATCATGACGGAGCCATCGCGGATCGCCGCCAGCTGCCCGGCGCCTGACGCAGACAACGACGCAATCGAACTCGCCCATGGCGGCGGCGGATTGCTGACCCGCCGTCTGATCGACGGAATCTTCCGGCCTGCCTTCGCTGATTTTCCGGATGATCTCACCCACGACGGCGCCGTTTTGGACATTGCGGGCGTCCGCCTCGCCTTCACCACCGATTCCTATGTCGTCCGTCCCCTCTTTTTTCCAGGCGGTGATATCGGCGCGCTCGCCGTCAACGGCACGGTCAATGATCTGGCGATGTGCGGTGCCGAACCGCTCTATCTCAGCGTTGGATTGGTCATTGAGGAAGGATTTTCGATTGGCGATTTGCAGCGTGTCGTCAACTCAATGCGCGACGCGGCGCGTTCCGCCGGCGTACGTCTTGTCACGGGTGACACCAAGGTAGTTGAACGCGGTCGTGGTGACGGCCTCTACGTCAACACCTCGGGTGTCGGCCGGCTGGTAACGCCCCGGGTGATCGGGCCGCAGCGCGTCTGCGCCGGGGACGCAGTGATCGTCAGCGGCGATATCGGGCGCCACGGCATCGCGGTGATGGCAGTTCGGGAAGCGCTCGGATTCGAGACAACCATCGCCAGCGACTGCGCCCCGCTTTGGCCGCCCGTGCGAGAGCTGCTTCAGTCCGGGCTGGATATCCATTGCCTGCGCGATCTTACGCGCGGCGGGCTTGCGACGGCGCTGATTGAAATCGCCGACACCGCAAATGTGACGATCCAACTTGAGGAGACTGCGATTCCCGTTTCGGATCCTGTCCGCGGAGCCTGTGAAATCCTGGGCCTTGATCCACTTTATGTCGCTAATGAAGGTCGGTTTGTCGCATTGGTGCCGGCAGGAGCCGAAGGTCGAACATTGGCCGTCCTGCGCCGTTATGGTGATGGTGCGGCCGTGATCGGGCGTGTCGAAGGCTCCGGGACCAGCGGCGAGGTACGGCTTGAGGCGATCGGCGGCAGCCGGCCGTTGGATATGCTATCCGGCGATCAACTCCCACGGATTTGCTGATCGACAACATGAAGACGGGGTGTAGAGTTGTATCTCCGGGATCCACCGCTGTTCCCATGGCTGACAGCACCCGCGCCAAGCGGATGAAGGCGCCGTCAGCCAGTCCGACACAGGCGAACACGGCCCACCGATCGTCGACGATGGCTATCGACAGTATTCAATTTTGACCTCAGCGAATTAGAGCGTAGCTTTGGACAAATCCGGATAGCTGCGAGTAGAGCCGAATTACTCCCACTCAATCATTCTCGACCGTCTCCAGAGGCAGGTTGTAGATGAAAATATTAACGTCATTTACCTTGTTGATAATGCGGCCTAACAAGCTTTCTGACCCTACGGGAAATATACGAATTGGCCGCACGCAGGGAAGAGCGTCATTCTTGCGGCTAAGGTGACGAAGCTAGATTGGGGTTGATCACAATGGGGCACCAATACAGCAACGACTGGACCGGCAGCCGGGCGATGAGCCCGGAACTGGCCCTGAATTTCAGCGGCGGCTCGAACCGGTCACATAGCAAAAGCCGCAACGCCTTTGACGCGGCGCATGCGCGCCTGGCGCAGGAATTTGCTGCCGTCGAAGAAGGAACCCGCCCCAGCCGCGCAAACCTGCAGCCGAAGCCTCGCAGTCAGGCGGCGGGAGCAAACCTCACCCTGCTGTCGCTGGGCTGGTATCTGGGAGCCGCGCGCATGAAGCTGCGCCAGCACGCTGCGCCGCCCAAAACGCCCACCACGGCCGAGAAGGACCATTTCTGGAGCATCGAGGCGCCGATCATCGCCCTTGCCCTCATCCACGAATTCGGTAGCGAAGCTCATACCAGAGCCAGCCACCGGGCCGATGGCGCCATACGCGCCGGCGACATCATCGCCGCCAGACAGTGGCGACGCATCGCCCAGATCATCCGTCACGAACAGGCCACCACAACCGGTTTGCGCGCCAGCACGCCCTCCTCCCAGTCAGGCTCTCCCCAGAGAAGCCTGGGCCGCTGGCGCGCATCCCCCGCTTCTCTCAGCACCGGTAGAGAATTCAGGGAGGCGTAACGTCTTCGAGGACGTTGCGCGCCTCTAGAGCCGAGCCGTTCCAAACGCATTTCTTTTGTGGGCAGTGCAATGCGGCGGGCGGGACGGGCAGAAGCCCGCTCGCTCGCCCTTCCCTTCCTGCGATGCGCGCCTCAGTTCTGATAGGGATACGGCGCACAGGAGCGATAGGGATAGTAGGGCGTCCATGAACAGGGCGCCGGAGCGCGATAAGCGGCGCGATAGCGCTGATACGGCGAATAGCGCGAATGGCCGGCATACTCCGGATAGCGCCGATAGGCGGACCAGCGCGGATCACGATAGGCGACGTGGGCGTAACCGGGATGGGGGCGGAAGACGGCCTCATGGCGCAGGAGGACGTGCTCATGTCCTGGACGCCAGTGATGGCTCAAGGACTGGGCCTGATGGATGGCAATCGCCGTGACGATGAGACTGCCATAGCCCCGCACCGCCCAGGAAAGCCGGCGGATCTTCGAGCGATGCCTGGGCAGAAAGAACGCGAGCAGCCGCAGCCCGAAC
>JAJZVE010000133.1 GCA_021845835.1 Pseudomonadota bacterium
CGGCGGCACCGGCCGCCGCGGTCCGCACCGAATCAACCACGATGCCACCGTCCGCCGCAAAGGCAGCTCTGGCGTCCGCCCGCAGATCGTAGCCACGCACCACAAAGCCGCCGCGCAGCAACGCCAGCGCCATCGGCAGGCCCATCGCACCAAGCCCGATAACGGCAACCGGCCCCGGCCTGCCCTTACGCTCCCTCATCGAAGTCCCAACCTGGGAGCATGCAACGTCAGCCCCGCACAGGGTGCCGGCAGGGCTTCGATCTGTCCCTTGGACACTTCCGTCACTAGCAGGCGGGTTCCGTCGCGCGAGAAGGCACAATTGGTCGGCTGCTCGCCATCCAGCATCATTCGATCTGCAACATTGCCGTTTCGGTCGAGCACGGTGACGTTGCGCTGGTTGTAGACAGTGCAATAGAGCCGGCCATCGGCGCCGAACTTCATGCCGTCGGGCCCCCGGAACACGGGTCGGTTATCGGGCTGGAGCACGTTGCCAAACAACTCGCGGCGCGGCGGGCCTGCACCGAACACATCGTAACGATAGACCTCGCCAGTGAAGGACGCATTGGCATAAAGGTGATTGGCACTGTCGAACGCGATCCCGTTCGTGAAGCGGATGCCGCTATCGATTCGGCGTACGATCCGCTCGGCCTTCGGGTCTATCTCATAGACGCGCCCAATCCAGGACAGGCCCATGAAATTTTCGACGAAGTTCTGCCCACTGATGAAGTCCCCGGCGACCATCCCGGAGTCCGTTACGTAGAGATGGCCGTCGGGTCCGAAAGCAAGGTCATTGGGAAACAGGAAGCGGTCTGCGCCCTCGCCGTCAATGCGTAGAAGTTCGTTACCATGCGGATCTATGCAGATGACGGCGCGCAAGATTGCCTCGGCGATCCAGATATTGCCATCACCATCGAGGGCAAGCCCGTTCGGGCGCCCGCCTGTCTTCCTGATGACACGCTTCCGGCCCTGCGGGTCGACATGCGTCACACAGCTCGTGTCCGCCGACATTTCAGTGACGTACATGGACCCATCCGCCAGGCTGATCGGCCCCTCCGGCGCGCCGAGAGCCGAGGCAAACAGTTTTACGGACATTCTGTTCTCCCATCCTGGTTGACGTTGTTTGTGGTGGTGGCAGGCTGCGGGTGCAGAACGCCGCTGACCGTCCCGGTCAGTAAGCCCCGGCAGAGGGCGGATAGACGCGTTTGATCTTCGCCTGTGTTTCAGGGCTGTCGATGGTGTCCTTGGTGACCAGCGGTTCCGGCAGAGGCAGTTCTTTGGTCACTTCCTTGCCGGTGAGCGCGTTGTACACTTGCTGCGTCGCATCGATGCCTTGGCCAACCGCCTCTTGGAGGAACAATCCCTGGATTTTTCCGTCGCGCAGCAGCTTGATCGTGGTCGGGCTGCCGTCTGCGGTCGCGATCGCGATCTTGCCGATCAGGCCGCGCGTCTCCAGCGCCTTGGCTGCACCCGTCGCAGCCTCATCGTACATGCCATAGATCGCTTTGATGTCGGGATGCGCTGTCAGAAGATCGTTTGCCTGCTGCACAGCCTCGTTCACGGTCAGCCCATGCGTCTGCAGGATCTGCACCAGATCACAGCCGCCGGCCTTGATTGATTCCTTTGCGCCCTTGAGGTATTTCTGCGCATTCTCACGGTCCTGCGGCAGTGAGAGCATTCCTACCTTGTTGCTGCCTCGTTCCTTGGCCTGGTCACAGATGAACGTTCCCTCCGCGACGCCGGTCTCGTAGTTGTTGGCGGTGACAGAGGAGCTGAAGGCGGTCTGTCCGGGCGCCGGACCGATGCCGGTGAACGCCACTGGAATCTTGTGGTCCTTCAAGAAGCGCAGTAGCGGCGGCGTGCTGGTCGAACTGACCGGACCGATCACCACGGCGTCCACGCCGCGCGTCACCGCCGTGCGTGCGTTGTTCATTTGAGTACTCGGTGAGTTCTCGGACGTCATCTCGATATATTTCATGCCCAGCTTCTGCGCCTGGGTTTTCACCCCGTACGCCACCCACTGCCAGTAGGAAATGTCGAGCGACGGCGCGAGATAGACAATGGTGTACTCCTTCGCCTGCGCCGCGCCTGTCGCGAGACCGCAGGTGAACACAGCGGCGAAGGCAGCAGAAAGAAGGCGAGCCTTGCGTGACATAGTCGTTTCCCTTCGTATTTGTTTATGGATTATCGTCGCGCTTTGCCGACGCGGTCGATGAGTACGGCCACCAGGATCACCATCCCGGTTACCGATCCTTGCCAGAAGCTATTGATCCCGATCAGGTTCACCCCGTTCTGGATGACGGTAATCATCATGGCGCCTAACACTGCCCCGATTGCCGAGCCCGTGCCTCCCGAAAGACTGGCGCCACCGATCACCACTGCGGCAATCGCCTGTAGCATGAGGCTTGATCCGGCGGTCGCCTCGGCGTTGCTGATGTAGGAGAGGCTGAGCACCGAGGCGAAAGAGGCCAGCAGGCTGCAGACCACATAAGTGGACAGCCGCGAGGCGCGCACCGGGATGCCGAGCAGGCGAGAGGATTCGTTACTGCTGCCGATGGCATAGAGCCAACGCCCGGCAACAACCTTGCGCAGCACGAACTCGACCACCACCGTCAGCACGATGCTGAACAGCGCGAAATTCGGCACGCCCGGCAGTAGGGTACCTGAGTTCATAAGATAGTAGCTAGCGTCGGGCACCGGCATGGAATGCCCATCGGTGACGATGAAGGCGAGGCTGCCGCCGGCGGCATAGGTAATCAGCGTCACCACGAAAGGCGCGAGGCCGGCGAAAGTGACCAGCGCACCGTTTGCCAGGCCGACGACTATCCCCACGCCGAGGCCGCAGGCGGTGCTGACGACACTACCAAACCCCTGCGCCATCGCCAGCGCGGTGACCATGCCGGTCAGCGAGAATACCGATCCAACGGAAAGGTCGATGCCGCCAGTGATGATCACCAGAAGCTGGCCAATGGCCATGATCACCAGCGGCGCCGCCGCCTGGATCACGTCGGCAAAGTTCCCCCAGGTCAGTGCCTGCGGGACCAAGAGACCGACAACGACCTCGATCAGCACGATGGCAATTGCGATCGTAGCCTCTGTGCCATAGGTTGACAGCAGCCGCGGCCGCGCGCGGCCGGCTTTCGCCGCGCTGTCGCTGGTCCCGGCAGCCGCACCGGATGGATGCTCTGCCGTCGTCATGCCGCCATCCCCGTCGCATGGGCCAAGTGCGCTTCGTCCAGTTCCGGACCGGTGAGAATTCCGGACGGAGCCCCATCCGGATCGAAGGCGAGCACCGCGTGGCAGAGGTCTACCAGTTCCGCATACTCGGTGGACCACCACACGACACCCACGCCACGTTCCGCCATCTGCCGCACCAGGACGTAGAGATCGCGCTTGGTGCCGATATCCACGCCGCGGGTCGGCTCCTCCAGCACCAGCAGGCGGGGTGCGATGTTCAGCCAACGCGCGATCAACAATTTTTGCTGTGTGCCGCCGGAAAGCGTTTCTGGCAGCGCCCACAGGGAGGCAGCCTTGATGTGCAGCCTGCGCAGCAGGTCATCACCCTCCTGCGCTTCCCGCCGCGCGACCAGCACGCGACGCTGGCGGATGCGCGCGGCGGCCAGCAAGTTGTCGACGATCGGCAGCTTCGCCAGGATCCCTTTGCCGGCGCGGTCGCCGGAGACCAAGCCGATCCCCTGCCGCACCGCCTGCCTTGGGCTGTGCAGGACGAGAGGGCGGCCACCGCGTGTGATACGCCAGATGCTATCGCGCCGCGCCCCGGTCAGCGCATCGATCAATGCGGAGGGACCGGCCGGTGCGCCGGCGAGGCCGATGATCCCCCCGGGTGGAATCTCCAACCGCGTGGCGCCACTCTCCGCCCCGAAGGCGTTGCCCGATGTCGTGTTGGCAACTGGGGTAACGGGTGGGCGTGTTGCCCCTTCCAGCGCCGTCGCCTGACCCATCGTGGTCACGAGGTCGGCATCGCTCAGCTCGGTCAGCGGCGCCCGGCTCAACGCACTCACGCCGTCGCGCAGAATGGTGCATACCGCAGCGATCTCGCGGATTTCCCGCATCCGATGGGAGACGAACACGACCGAGATGCCGTGCTGTCCGATCAGGCGTCGCAGCAGCGCGAACAGCCGCTCGGTTTCTGCCGCCGTCAGATTCGCGGTCGGCTCGTCGAGCAACAGCAGCTGCGCACCGGCACTCAGCGCACGGGCGATCTCCACCACCTGCCGTTCGTGCAGTGTCAATTCGGCGACACGCCGATACAAGGCGCGTTGCGCGAGAGACGCATCAATCTGCCCTAGCGCAGCTTCCGCTGCCCGCGCCGCCTCGCGGGCGCTGAACAGGGCGGCGCCGCGCGCCAGATGCGGCAGATGGATGTTCTCGGCCACCGTCAGATCCGGCAGCAGCGCGGTCTCCTGATGCACGACCGCGACGCCGTGGGCCCGCGCGGCCTCGCCCTCCGAGGAATCGATGTCCAAACCTCGATACAGAACCTCGCCCTTATCGCGGGAAACGGTGCCGGTTACGATCTTCAGTAGCGTCGATTTGCCGGCCCCGTTGCCGCCCAGAAGTGCATGAATCTCCCCCGGTGCGACCGCGAAGTTTGCCCCCCGCAGAACCCGCGTGGCGCCGTAGCTCTTATAGACTTCGCGCGCCTCCAGAAGATAAGCGGAGCCGGTCATGACAGCTACAGCCACGACTTGATCTGTGCGACCATAGCCTGCGTCGAGATGCCGTAGCGATCATGCAGCGTCGGCAGAGCGCCGGCGTCGAGGAATGCATCCGGCAGGCCGATCTGCCGGAACGGCGGCGTCACCCGGGCACGCAGCAGCAGGGCCGCAACGGCTTCGCCTAGGCCACCGATCACGGTGTGGTTTTCCGCAACCACGACCAGCCGGCCAGGACGTGCCGCCTGGTCCAGGATCGCCTGTTCGTCAAGCGGCTTGATGGTCGGCGCATGCAGCACTGCGACCCCGATACGGTCGGCACGCAGATGCTCGGCGACTTCCAGCGCGCGCATCGTCATGATTCCGGAGGAGATGACCAGCACATCCGTGCCGTCGCGCAGCAGCTTGGCCCGGCCCAGCTCGAAGCGGTAATCGTACTCGTCCAGCACCAGCGGCACCTGGCCGCGCAGCAGCCGCATATAGACCGGCCCTTGGTGCGCAGCGATCGCCGGCACCGCCTGTTCCACATCCAGCGCATCGCACGGATCGACGATGGTGAGGTTCGGCGTGCCGCGGAAGATTGCCAGATCCTCGGTCGCCTGATGGCTTGGGCCATAGCCGCTGGTCAGGCCGGGCAGAGCACAGCAGATCTTGACGTCGAGATTTTCCTCGGCGATCGCGAGGCAGATGAAATCGTAGGCGCGTCGCGCCGCGAACACCGCGTAGGTGGTCGCGAACGGCACGAAACCTTCCTTGGCGAATCCCGCCGCCGAAGCCATCAACAGCTGCTCTGCCATGCCCATCTGATAAAATCGATCCGGATGGGCCTGTGCAAAAATATGTAAGTCGGTGTATTTACTGAGGTCCGCCGTCAGACCGACGATGTCTCGGCGCGCCTCCGCCAGCGCGGCCAGCGCATGACCGAACGGGGCGGGTTTGGTACGCTGCCCCTCCGCCGCCAGTGAAGCGATCATGGCTGAGGTGGTCAGCCGGGGCTTGCTGCCGCTCATGCCGGTATCTCCGCGTCCAGGGTCGCCAGCGCGAGCTGCCATTCGTCCTTCTCCACGCGGATGAAATGCGTCTTGTCCCGCTGTTCGAGGAACTTCACGCCACGCCCCATCAGCGTGTCGCAGAGAATCACGCGCGGTTGTGGCGCCTGCCAGGCGCGCGCCGCATCGAACGCGGCGACCAACTCCGGGATGTCGTTTCCGTTGACGCGCTGTACATGCCAGCCGAAGGCTTGCCACTTTGCCGACAGCGGCTCGAAGTTCAGCACCTTCGTGGACGGTCCGTCCGCCTGCTGGTTGTTCACGTCAACGACGGCGATCAGGTTGGAAAGCTGCCAGTGCGCCGCCGACAGCGCCGCTTCCCAGGTCGCCCCTTCGTTCAGTTCGCCATCTGAGAGTAGGTTGAAGACGAACGCATCGGACTGCTTGCGGCGCAGGCCGAGGCACATGCCGATCGCGATGGCAAGCCCCTGGCCCAGTGAACCGCCGCTAATCTCCATCCCCGGCGTGTAGGATGCCATGCCGGACATCGGCAGCCGGCTGTCATCGCTGCCATAGGTTTCCAGTTCCATCTCGGGAACCACGCCAGCCTCGATCAGGGCGGCGTAGAGCGCGATAGCATAGTGCCCGATGGAAAGCAGGAAGCGGTCGCGCTCCTCCCATGCCGGCTCGCCCGGGCGATAGCGCAGCGCATGGAAATACGCGACCGCGAGCACGTCGGCGATGCCAAGCGCCTGGCCGACATAGCCCTGCCCCTGCACTTCGCCCATGCGGACCGCATGGCGCCGGATACGCCATGCGCGCTGGGCAAGCGAAATGTTCGAGAGTGTCTGCGATGTCATGCCAGTTGTCCTCACCCGTGGATCAGCATGCCGCCGTTCACATCGATCACCGCGCCGGTGATGTAGGCCGAGAGGTCGGAGGCCAGGAACAAATAGGCACCGGCGACATCGCGCGCGTCGCCAAGCCGGTTGAGCGGAATGCCCTTGAGAATCTCGGACCGCATCTCGTCGGTCAGCTTGCCGCCGGTGATGTCGGTCTGGATCAGGCCAGGGGTGACACAGTTCACCCGGACGCCGTCCGGCCCGAGTTCGCGCGCCATTGCCTTCGCCAGCCCCAGGACCCCGGCCTTCGCGGCGGAATAATGCGGGCCGCCAAAAATGCCGCCACCGCGCTGGGCAGAAACCGAGGACATGCATGCGATCGAGCCGCGACGGCGTGTGCGCATATGCGGCACGAACGCTTGGCTGAGATACAGCACACCACGCAAGTTCACATCGAGCACAGCGTCCCACTGCGCGGACCCTATTTCCATCAGTTTCAGCGGCTGGGAGATGCCCGCGTTGTTGATCAGGATGTCGATCTGCCCGAATGCCGCGATCGCTGCCTCTGCGGCACGCTGGCAGGCGTCGCGGTCAGCCACATTGCAGGCCAGCCCGATATGGCCGCGCCCCAGGCTCTCCGCCGTCGCACGGGCCGCGGCTTGGTCGAGATCGAGGATCGCAACCCGCGCGCCGTGTTCGGCAAACAACCGGGCCGTCGCCAGCCCGATTCCACGCGCGCTTGCCGCGCCGGAAATTACGGCGGTCTTACTATCCAGAAGCATGACGTTTCCTCGCTTTGCTCGCGCGGATTATCTTCCCCTCCGGCATCGTCACAAAACGCAAAATTTGCATCCAATGATGAATCTGGTTCATCATTGGATATGTCTCGCATCCTTGCACTCTCCGCCATGCACGCGTTTGAGGCAGCAGTTCGTGGTGGTTCATTCCGCGCGGCGGCCGAGGAACTGCTGCTGACCCCGAGCGCCATCAGCCATGCGGTCCGCAAGCTGGAAACCGAGATCGGCACGGCCCTGTTCATCCGCGACGGCCGACGCATGGTGCTGACGCCCGAGGGCGAGATGCTGCTGCGTTATGTGGAACGCGGTTTCGCGGAGCTGCGGCGGGGAATGGCTGCGGTTTCTGTGCGCGGCGTCAGCCTGCTGCGCATCCATTGCGCGCCGAGCTTCGCTGCACAGTGGCTCACTCCCCGTCTGTCGCGCCTGCGCGCCCAGTGCCCCGGCATCGAGATCAGGATTGCCGCCGGTACCGACTATACCCGCTTTGTCTCCGACGAATTCGACGCCGACATCGTTTATGGTGAGCCGCGCCTGAGCGGCATGATGGCCCTGCCGCTCGGGGAGGAGATCGTTCTGCCGCTCTGCGCACCGGAGCTTGCTGGGAAGATTGTCGATCCAGCGTCCCTGCTCCGGCAGACGTTGATCGAGAGCGACAACAAGAAGGTGCGCTGGGATACCTGGTTCGCTGCCAATGGCTTGCCGGCGCCGCCGCCGAACGGACCCCGTTTCGATCGCAGCTTCCTCGCCATTGCGGCAGCGGTGGATGGCGTGGGTGTTGCGCTCGAGTCGCTGAGGCTCGCCGAACGCGAGCTGACCGCCGGCCGGCTGGTGCAACCGTTGGCGGGACGATCGCAGGTTGTACGCTATGTTGGCCACTGGCTGGTGTTCCCACCAGACAAGGAGCGACTGCCCGCACTGGCGCAGTTCGTCACATGGTTGGGCATGGAACTGGATCTCAAAGACGTGACGCCGCACCGCCTGTGATGAAATCTGTCACAGAGGGCGCGCCAATGCCGGGTGCCGGCGCGAATAGCGGCGTGGCGGCGGGGTGGTGGCATTTCGGGCAATGCGCGGGGTGGCAGGCGCGGGGAACGCCAAATCAATCATGGACACCACGCGCTTGCTGAACAGGCGACAAAGATGGGGATCCTGGTGCTCCCCCCATAGCCCAAGGCCCGTGATCCGCTGTCGCCTACCCTGAATTCGAAACCCACACCCACATCCACAAGCAACAATAGGAGTTTCGCCGGTTTTTTACCCCCAGTGGTGGCTGCATCGGCGGGTATTGCGCCCCCTGCCCTGCTATGGATGTAGCGCGGCCGGCGCGGTGGCGTGGCGCGGATGGACGTTGACGGTGATCTCGACCTCCTGATCGAGACCGGCAAGGATCGTCATCAGCCGATCGATCGTGAAGCGGCCGAGACTGGCCTTGCGGATGCGGGAAAAGTCGGCTGCCGCGACGCCGGTCATTTCCTGCGCCGCGCGCACGGTCAACTTGCGGTCGTCGAGCACGCCGATGATCTTCGCTGCTAGGAGAGCGCGCAGCTGTTCACGGTCGGCATTCGGGTGGCCGAGATCGCGGAACACGTTGCCGCTGCCGCGGATGATGTCCATGTCATCGTTCATTCCAATATCTTCCTCAGTCGCTTCAGCCGCTCGTTGATCAGGTCCATCTCCCGTTTGGGTGTCTTGATCCCTGTCTTCGATTTCTTCTGGAAGGCATGCACCACCCAGATGTCGTCACCGATCTGGAGCGCATAAACCAGCCGGAATGCATCGCCCCGATACCGGAGCGCCAATTCCATCACGCCCGACCCGAACCCGGTCAGTGGCTTGGCGATGTCTGGCATTCGGCCTTCCGCCAGGATAGTGAGCGCCCGCGCCATTTCGAGCTGCGCCCCCTCCGGAAAGTCCTCGAAACCCCTCCTCGCTCCCTTGAGCCAGTTTATAGGGCGGGTATCTCTCATTGATTATACGTTGTCATATATGACAACAAAAGTCAAGCGCGGCGGCGGCGGGTTTTCTGCCGGCCAGGCCTGAAGCGCCAGGCGGGCATAGCGGGCGCAATCGGCTGCCGGTCAAATCTCAACCGCAGGGCTGGCTGTGACAATGGATGCCTCTTTTGAAATCCGAGTGGGTTGAGACTGCGGCGCTGGCGGGCGGACGCCGAGAGCCCATCCATTCCTTTGTTCGATCGAAGAGACCATCCCTC
>JAJZVE010000134.1 GCA_021845835.1 Pseudomonadota bacterium
CTCCTCCGCCCCGGCCAGCGTCCAGCTTTGCAGAACGCCCTCAGTCCGCAATCTGGCGACCGTTGACATGGATGTCAACGCGGATCAGCGGTGCGGGAGACACAACCACGTGCCGGCATCAACCGATGACTGCCCGGTCCAATCCGCCTCCGCAACCGCCTCAGCGCCGCCGCAGCAGCTCCGCCCGTGCCGCGCGCCATTCCTCCTCGCTCATCTCGGTCGCGAGCATCGCGCGCGGCGGCTGCGTCGCCGGCGCTGCGGCGGTGGACGATGACGAGGCTGCGCCGAACAGCCACGGCTTGGCGCGCCGCAGGTCGCGCATCAGCGTCGCCGCCCCCGCCACTTCGCCATTTGCGCCGAGCGTCAGCGCTGTCGTGTCGATCAGCTTCAGCCCGTCGAGATCGACCATGCCGGCGCGCACCGCTTCGGCGCGCAGTTCGGCGCGCAGGATGCGGCTCTGTGCGTCGGCTTCCACGTCGGCCAGCCGCTGCTCCAGCGCGGCCAGCCGCGCCGCCGCGTCGTTGGTCGGCTCTTCCGTCATGTGCTGTGCTTTCTTGCTGGTGGGGCGGATTGCATCCGCCGCACGAAAGGACCGTCGCGTTACGCGGGCGACGGACTTTCCGCCGCAATGCGGGCCAGTTCGGCCCGCACATCCGCAATCCCGAAATCCTCGGCCAGGAACGCCACCGCGGTCTCGCGGCTGATCTGCCCGGCGCGCGCCAGGGTCACAAGGGTCTCCGCGTCCAGCTTGCGGTCCGTCGCATCCGCCGGATACCAGTTCGGCCAGCGCAACCGGATGCGGGCGTCCGGCGCCATCGGTCCGACCTCGCCCACGCGCGTGCGCAGCGCAAACACCGCCGACGCCGCCACGATCATGCGCAGCAGCTCCAGCAGCGCGCCGCCGTAGCTGACGCGCAGATTGTCGGCGAGCCAGATCAGGCCGAGATTCATCATCTCCATCGCGCGCCCGCTCTGTGGCGCCGCCAGGCGCTCGGCGGATGCGCGGTTGCCGTGCACACCCTCCAGCGCGAACTCGCGCAGGGTGCGCACATACGCGATCACTGCCTCCGCCGCCGTGCCGCCGATCTCCAGCAGCCTGGCGTCGCCCTTCTCGGTCACCACCAGCGCGTTGCCGGCGCTGCGCACGATCTCGCCGTCGGTCGCCGCCGGCTCGCGGATCAGCAGCAGCGGATCGGACGAGTATTTCAGCCCGCGCCCTGCCTGCGACAACTGGTAGTCGATCTCGATCCCGGTCTCCACCGCGCCGCCAAACGTGCTGGCGCCGTCGATGTCGTCGCCTCCCGGCAGGTTCTTCACCCATACGATCGGCACGAACCCCAGCCCGTGCCGCACGCTGCGCGCCGCATCGACATCGCGCGGCAGGCCCTGCGCAGCGGGCGTCGGCACGTACCAGGTCTCGCCCGCCGCGTCCCACACCCGCACGAACCAGTATTCGCTTGCCGGATCGGCAATCTCGTAGCCGCGGCCGAGCAGCTCCGCGCCCGAGACCTTGCGCCGTTCGGTCACGCGCGCCAGTGTGTCGGGCGCCTGCGGCTGCCATTCCGGCGTCAGATAGAGCGTCGGCAGCACCTGGCAGAACACCCGCCCCGACAGCACGCGCAGCAGGATCGCGACCGATCCCACCGATCCGCGCAGCGTCGCCTCCAGCATCACGCCGTTCAGGCTGCAATCCTGCGCGATGTCCGCCAGCGCCGTCCGCGTCGCCGCGTCGTCGCAGTCGATGGCGGGGAAATGCCCTTCGCCGAAGACCAGCGACAGGCTGTCATCGACCACGATGCGCGCCAGCGGATAACGCACGCTCGGTCGCCGTTGCCGCAGCGGGATATAGCTGCCGTCGGCGCCGCGCTCGTCGTGGAACTCGTAGGGCAGCGCATCGTAAAGCCGCCCCTCCAGCACCCGCGTCAGCAGATCGAGCCGGCGCGTGCGCGGCGGATAGGCCGCGTCGCGCGGGATCAGGGAAGCGATGGTGTCGAACATGCGTGCTCCGTCGCGGCTGCGCCGCCGGGTGGTGGCGTCACGCGGCACGGCGGCGTGGCGGACCACCGCGCCCGCACACGCCGCCGATCATGTCCCGAAAGATAGCGCAATCCGGGGCGGGTGGGCAAGAGTAACTAACTATACGGCAGGCAAATGTTAGATATGTTGCGCTTGCGCCACACCCCTCTGTGCGGGCCCGCCCCCCGCCGGCAAGCGGCGCACGCGAACGGGCAGCCGTCCGGCTGCCCCGTGCCCATCCGCCTTTGTGGCCCGCCGTTCAGCCGCGCTGGCGCCGCCGCCACTGCATCATGGTCAAGGCAAGCAGGCCGCTTGCAAGGATGGCAAGCGATTCCGGTTCCGGAACGGCGGCCATGTCGATCGTCAGGTTTGCGTTGCCGCCCTGGCCGTTGGCTGTGATGACGTATTCCTCGGTAACGGAGAACGGTCCCGAGAGAAACGGCGACACTGCGGTGGCGCTGCTTGTCTGCGTCGTATTGCTGGGGCCGCTGAAGCTGGCGGCCGACAGGGACGCGCCCCCGTACAGCGCATTCGCGGCGCTGACATACGTGTATTCCTGCGCGCCGGTCACACCCATCGTCAGATTGTTGGAGGTGAAGGAGCTGAGGATGTCCAGTACGCTCACGGGCGTCGTGAGTCCCTGGGCGGTGATCCAGACGGTGAGCGTTCCGGCCGCCTGGGACGAAGTGTTGATCGAGTTCGAGTTGAGCAGGCCGGGCAGCCCCCCCAGACCCAAGGTGTCGAAAGCGGTCACGGTGTTGATCGACCAGGTGCCATAAGCGGTACCGCTGACGGTAACGGTGCTGGAGCCGGTGTTCTCGGTGGTGATGGCACCGCCGTTCACGCCCGCTTGCTGGAATCCGATCGAGATCACGTCAGCATGCGCGACAGGCACCCCGAGCGCTGCAAGTGCGACGCCCGTTGCAATGGCCATTCCAGGCGCAAGCTTCCGCATGTCTTCTCTCCACCTTGCTGCGGCATCGCTCTGCCGCACCGCGACGCTTGAGAAGCTATTTTGCCTGGCATCTTATTGCTTATGCCGATTGAGTGATGAGCGGTATCATTCGCGTGACGCGATCACCGTCCCACACGATCACCGCCCCATGAACGCCAGTTCGAGCCGCCGCGCCGGCGCCTGCGCCAGCAACGCGAAGCCGCGCGCCAGCGCGTCCACCTGGTCATCCTTGCGCCCGCCGGGAAAGTCGCGCAGCTCGTCCAGGAAGGCCCGGTTCCAGGCGCCGCGCAGCAGCGCCAGTTGCCCCGCCTCCACGCAGGCGGCAACCGGGCCGGCGCGCGTCAGCTTCGCCCCCGTCTCGGGCGACGCCGCCACGCGGAAGCCGGTGAGCTGGCCGGACAGCCACGCCACCTGCTGCTTGCCGGCCTGTCCCGGATCCTGCGGCAGGCCCACCACCACGCCGCGCCCGTCCAGTTGCGCCGTCTGCACGATCGCCTGCGCCACCTCGGCCGGCCCGGCGCGCAGCCGCACCACGTCCAGCACGATCACGCCGCCGCTCTCCAGCCGGCCCAGCCTGACGCCGACGGTCCAGTCGGGATCGCGCGACGCGCCCGCCGCCGTCGCCGCCAGGTCCCAGGCGCGCACCACGCGCCGGCACGACGGCGCCTCCTCCAGCACCGCGATGCGGCCGGTGGCGAACAGCGACTCCACGTCCGAGCGCGGGCGCTGCTGATACAGCGCCGCCCAGGCGCGCGGCCCCAGCACCGTGCGCCGCCGCCGCAGCGCCGTCAGGTCCTCCTGCGCCGGCCACAGCGGCGCGCCCGGCGCACGGCCCAGCTTGTCGTCCGCGTCTTCCGCCAGCGCCGGCAGGATCAGCGTGCGCCAGTTGTCCTCGGCGGCCAGCACGCGGCCGGCCAGGTCGTCCTCATGCCAGCGCGTCATCACCAGCGCGATCCGCCCGCCGGGCGTCAGGCGCGTGGTCAGGTCGGCACGGAACCAGTCCCACAGCGCCGCGCGCGCCGTTTCGCTGTCTGCCTCCGCCCAGGACTTGATCGGGTCGTCGATCACGATCAGGTCGGCGCGCCGCCCGGCCAGCGGCCCGCGCACGCCGACGCCGAAATACCCGCCGCCCGCCGCCGTCGCGAAGCGCGTCGCCGACCGCGCGTCGCGCGCGATCGCCGCCTCACCGGGATCGGTCTCGGCGGCCAGCAGCGCACGCACCTGCCGGCCGAAATGCGCCGCCAGTTGCTCGGTGTGGCACGCCGCGATAATCCGCGCCCGCGGCCGCTGGCGCAGGAACCAGGCCGGAAACAGCACGCTCGCATAGGTGCTTTTGGCGCTGCCCGGCGGCATCGCCACCAGCAGCCGGTCGCAGCGCCGCCGCGCCAGGTCGGCCAGCGCCGCCAGCAGCAGCCGATGATGCGGCGCCGGCGCCAGCTGCCGCTCGCGCAGCACCTGCCGCGTCCATTGAAGCAGCGTCATGCCGGTCCCTGAAAACGATGGCGGCGGCACGCCCGGGCACCCGCCCGCACACGCCGCCGATCATGCCGGCAGGAATAGCCGAATCCTGGGTGGGTGGGCAAGTTATTCTAACTTTCTGCGATAGAGTCGTTAGTTCTGTTGCCAATCTGCCGCAGCGACAGCACGGGCCGGACGGCGCGGCAAACGCCGGACGGCGGCGGCGTACAATCTTGCGCGTGTCCGATCAGCAACGCTTGCCCGGTTAGCAAGTATTGCCCGCAAGCGACTGATGAGGTGCGCAATCAAGCCGGATTGTGGCGGGAATGTGCCCGCATCCGGTGCCGCTTGGGCCCGTTTCTTGCTCGCCTTCTGCCGCGGCAGAGCGGGTGGGGGTTGACCCGGCCGCGTAGACTTGCTCCCATTACGCCCGTGTTTGATCGCGGCCTTATTCTCGTCTCGACCCGTTCTCGCGCCTGACCGTTTCGGTCCCGTTGTCCATCCGGCCCCCCCTCGCCCGCTCGGCGGGGGTCGCCTGAAACAAAAGGGAGATCAGTCATGATCCCACGCGCCCGCCGGATGGTTCCCGGCATGCTCGCCTCGTTGCTGCTTGCGGTGCCGCTGTTCGCGCCGCACGCCAGTGCCCACGACCTGGATCCCGGCGCGGCCGCGCCGGCACGCAAGACCCTGGAACAGCGCCGTCCCTCCGCCGCCCGCCACCGCCAGGCGCAGCGCCGCCGCACGCAGCCGGTCGCCGCCCCGGGCCAGGCGGCAGCGGTGCATCGAGTCGCGTATTTCGACGACGGCGCGCCGATCCAGCACGCCTTCTGGCAGCAGAGCGGTATCGCCTCCTGGTACGGCGGCCCGCGCTGGCAGGGCAAGCCCACCGCCTCAGGCAGCCGCTACGACCAGGACGCCCTCACCGCGGCCCATGCCACCCTGCCGCTTGGCAGCCGGGTGCGGGTGGCGCTCGACGGCACCGGGCGCTCCGTCATCGTCACCATCAACGACCGGCCGGGTACGCGCAGCCGCGTCATCGACCTCAGCCGCGGCGCCGCCCGCGCGCTCGGGATCCTCGATCGCGGCGTGGCCCGGGTCACACTGTCGGCGCCCTGACCGCGATCGCGCGCTCGTGATGTTCGGTCGCTTCCGTGAAACGCCCGGCAAACCGGCCGCACCGGGAGCAGGCGACGCCGGCGGCGGACATGGCGGTGCCGCTGCTGGTGGTGCTGCACCACGGTGACAAGCGCCTGCTGGCGGCGCTGGATGCGCTGGCCGCGGCAGGGTTCGCCGCCACCGGCGTGGCCTCCGAGGAGCTGGCGCGCGATGCCCTCGCCGTGAGCGGCCCGGCTGCGGCGCTGCTGCTGCCGTTCGGTGCTGCGGGCGTCGCGTTCGGACGCGCCTGCCTCGTCGGCCGGCCCCGTCTGACCGTACTCTACCTGACCCGATTGCCCTGGCGCGACGCGGTGCCGCCGCTCGGCCCCCGGGAGTGCCTGTTGCGCCGGCCCTTCACCGCCGCCGCGCTTGCCGCCGCGCTTGCCGCCGGCAATCGCGACTGACGCTCACGGCAGCAGCCGAACCGGCACGAGGTCCAGCCGCCCGGTCGCGGTGCAGCGCGGCGTCGAATAGCGCAGTTCCGCTGCCGCCGCGCCGAATCGGCCCGTGACCGACAGCACATAGGGCGGTTTGCCCGCCGGCTGCGTGTCCAGGCTGCCGGAAAACCTGCCGTCCGGCATGATCTTGCCCCGCAGCAGCAAGGATTGGTCCGCCGCCGCGAAGGCAAAGCCGTCGCCGACCCGCGTCAGCGTTGCCGACATGGTTTCGCCACAGCCGGCCAGCGTGCCGGAATAGCGCTGCTGTGCATTCAAGGCAGCGCCGCATCCCGTCAACGCCAGTGACAGGAACAACCACCCGAGGGGAACCGTTTTCATATCGAAAACACCTACAGTTGAATCACGCCGGCCAAGGCATCGCGTGGCGGTTGCCGAATCGCGCTAATATCTCACGACAACGTAATCCGGTCCTGCACGTCATGTCGCCATCGCTTCCCGCCTCGCTGTCCCGGTCCTCTCGCGTCAGCGAGATCGGCCCGCTGCACGGTCTGAGGGTGTTGCTGGTCGAGGACGATTTAGACGTGCGCGAAGCCACGCTCGCGCTGCTCGAGGATGAAGGCGCCCACGTCATTGCCATGGACGCGGCCGAACCGGCGCTGGCGGCACTGGCCGAGCCGGGCGCCGGTTTCGACCTGGTGTTCAGCGACGTGGTACTGGGTGGCGACCAGTCCGGATTCGACGTGGCGGCGGCGGCTTTGGCGCAGCATCCCCGCCTGCCGGTGGTGCTGGCCACCGGCTATACCGGGCGAGCTGGCAGGATTCCGCCGGCGCTTGCGAAGACCGTGCCGGTGCTGCTCAAGCCGTTCCGCCGCGCCGAACTGCTGGCCGCGGTCGCCGCTGTCTGCGTGAGCCGCCGCGCCGTCGCCTGACGCCGGAGTCACGCGGCATTAACAACCGCAGCGATCTTGTTTCGTTTCCGCCAAATGTGACTTGCAGTGCCGTGACGCGGCCGGCCCGCTTCCATTAGCCTTGCCCCGGCAACGTCGGCGGGAGGCCGGGCGGATGCGGATCCTGGTGGTGGACGATGATAGCGGGGTGCGGGAAACCCTCAGCGATCTGCTGCGCGTGGCCGGCCATTCCGTCGCTTCGGCCGCTGCCTATTCCGAAGCCGTGGCGCTGCTCGCCCGGCCTGGCTGGGACGCGATGGTGGCCGACCTGGTGCTGCCCGGCGGCAGCGGCCTCGACCTCGCCGTGCTGGCGCGCAGCAAGGGACTCGGCGCCGTGGTCTGCTCCGGGCACCCGCAGCGCATCGCCCAGTTGCAGAGCCAGGGTATCGCGCATCTGGTCAAACCCTTCTCGGCCACCGCGCTGGAAGCGGCGCTCGCTGCCGTGGCGCCGCCCGGGGCGTAGCCGGCGGAGCGTGCTTACGCCGTTGTGAACGGCCGCCGCATTATGCATATGCAAGCGCAACGCTGGTGGGAACAGCCCGATAAGTGTCGTGGCCCCCGGCACCGGTGGGGGACGTGTGAGGCGCGCGCCCGGTCGCCGCCTGGGTCTGCAAGGGCGCCTCAACCTTCTGGTGGCGCTTTGCGTGCTGCCCGCACTCGCGCTGACGCTGCCGGCAACTACCATGACGCCGGAGGTGCTGGCACGGGTGACGGAGCCGTTCTTCACCACCAGGCCGCCGGCGAGGGCACCGGGCCTGGGCTGGTGCTGGCGCGCGGTTTCGCCGAGCGGGCGGCCAGCACTGCTGGCGCCACCCTCACCGCCTCTGCAGCCCCTTGAGGATCAGCGCGATGCCTTGCGCGTGCCACCGCTGCGCCGCCTTGTGATCCGCGCCCAGCGCGGCGCCGAGCCGGCGCCAGGGATAGAGGTGCCGGTCGGTCAGCGGATGCACCAGCGCCCGCAGGCCGACGATCCGCCGCAGCACGTAGCGGTCGGATGGAATCAGGGCGATCCAGCCGAACGCCTCGTCCATGCGCGTGATCCGCGCCGACCCCGGCAGCGCCGGCCGCAGTTGCGGCCGCTCCGCGCCATAACCCTCGACCGCGCTGTTCAACACCTCCCAGACGCTCACGCGCAGGCGCGGACTGGGCCCGTGGTGTGGCAGCGCCAGCAGGGTGCGGCCGGCTTCCTCCAGGCGGGCGACAAGGACCGGCGCGTCGATGGCCTCGGCCGGCGGCGCACTGGATACCCCGTCGCACCGGCCGCATGCCGGGACTGGCCGCGTCGCCGCGATAACGTTGTCGCGCGCTGCGGGAACGCTGCGGTGCCGCATCAACCCCATCCTGGCCACCCGAGGCCGGCTAACAGCGTGCCCTGCGTCAGTACCCCCCAGGCGCGCGGATGGCCCGGCGGCAGCGGCGGTCGCGACGGATCCTCGCGGAGCGGCGCTGAGGTCGGTGCAGGGCGCTGCGCACCGATACGCCTGCCCCGCTCGCGCGCGATGTGGGGCGTGACGCCGAGGATCTCGCCAATTTCGGCCCAACTGGCCCCTTCCAGACGCAGTCGGCGCAGCTGCGCATCGCGCGGGGCCGGCCACATGCGCTCGGGTTCGGTTCGGTGCATCCCGCCTCCGTGTCAACGAGGATGACGGAATGTTAGTATATCTGACTTTTGCTGTCAACAAATTTGTCATGGACCCCGTTAGCGGAAATCACTTATCATTTAGCAATGAACGACCCGGGTAAGCAGCCGACGGAAGCGGTCGGAGCGCGGATTCGTGAGGCAAGGCTGGCCCGCGGTATGACTCAGGCGGAGTTGGCCTCGGCAGTAGGGGTAACGCGCAGCGCGGTCGCGCAGTGGGAGACCGAGCGGGCGGGTCAGGTGCGTGCCAACCTGACGCGGATTGCCGCGGTCCTGGGCGTGTCGGTGCAGTTCCTGCTGGAAGGCGGCGGCGGCGCCGCGCCGGAGCGGCCGGAGAATGCGACGGAACTGGCGTTGCTGCGGCTCTATCGCAGCTGCACCGAGGAGGACCGCGCATTTCTGCTGCGCACGGCGACTCGCCTGGCCCGCGTCGCGGAGCGCGAGGGCGGCCGCGGCTGAGGAGAGCGCCGCGCGGTTGCGAGGGCAGCACCGGCTGGCTATACCGACGCGCCAGGCCGACGTAGCTCAGTGGTAGAGCAACTGATTCGTAATCAGTAGGTCGTCAGTTCAATCCTGACCGTCGGCACCAGCGGAATCAAAGGGTTATGCTCCATCAAAGCACCGATCCAGTGGACGGGGCGAGAGCCGGGGCATCATTGGGGCATCTGAAACGGATTGATAGCCCCAACGCGAGCGGTGCCCGCGCCATGTTGTGGGTAGCCGGGATGGTGACCGCGCTTCTGTAGCAGCCCCTGGATTCGGTTAGGACGGGGCCGAGTCGGGGAGCTTGCAGGGTCTTAGCCCGCGCGCGCGGGTTTTCACCCGGTTGCTCGGCAGGGAGCTTAACAGGATGCGGAAAAAGGGCCTTGTCGAACCGGGCATGATTTGATTCTCTGCGTGAATAGGGGAGTTGGGATGTCCGGGGATGCG
>JAJZVE010000135.1 GCA_021845835.1 Pseudomonadota bacterium
GGGCTAGGCCGGCGCCAGCCGCCGGCCGCGGCTATCCGGCGTCGGTCAGGTTGGCATAGACCGCGCTTTCGAAGTCCTGGAACGCCTGCACCGCCCGCGCGTCGAAGAACGGCAGCACCTGCGTGGCATAGACGCCGGTGACCTGGCGGACAGGGTCGATCCAGAAATAGGAATTGGCCAGTCCCGCCCAGGCGAGACTGCCGGCGGCGCGGCCGGTCGGCAGCGGCCCGGGGTTGATGAGGAAGCTCAGTCCCCACTTCATGCCGTCCACGAACGGGACATCGTTGGTGGAGGCGGCGATGGCGCTCTGCATCGGGCGGCAGGCCAGTTCGCCCATCGCGTTCTGCGCCATCAGCGCCACCGTCTCCGGCCGCAGCACCTGCGCGCCATTGAAGCGTCCGCCATGCAGGATCATCTGCGTGAACCTGAGGTAGTCGCGCACCGTTCCGTACAGCCCGCCGCCGCCCATGAAGAACTCCGGCTGCTGCGGGACCATGATGTCGGTCGGCACCAGCCCGTCCGGCGTGCGCACATGGATCTTCGCCAGCCGCTCGCGCTGCGGCGCGCCGACCACGAAGCCGGTGTCGTCCATGCCGAGCGGGGCGAGGATGTTCTGCCGCATGTAGGCGTCGAGGCGGTGGCCGGACACCGCCTCCACCGCCTTGCCGACCCAGTCGATCGAGATGCCGTATTCCCAACGCTCGCCCGGATCGGCCATCAGCGGCGTGGTCAGGGCGGCGTTGCAGCAGGTGTTGACGCCGGGCGTCCCGGTGACCTGCTGGTAGCGCACCAGGTCGGCGTTCCACATGTCGTAGGCATAGCCCGAGGTATGGGTCAGCAAGTGGCGCAGCGTCATGGCGCGGCGCGGCGGGCGCAGCCGCGGCCTTGCCTCGGCGTCAAACCCCTCCAGCACCTGCACGCGGCCGAGTTCGGGCAGCACCTCGGCGATGCCGCCGTCCAGCGACAGAAGGCCGCGCTCGACAAGCTGCATCGCACAGGCGGCGGTGAGCGCCTTGGTCATGGAGGCGATCCAGACCACGGTGTCCGGCGTCATCGGCGCCGCGTCGCCGAGGGCGCGCGACCCGAAGGCGTCCTCGAAGATCACGCCGTCGGCGGTGGCGGCGGTGGCGGCGACGCCCGGGATGTCGCCCGCTGCGGCGGCGCGGCGCAGCGGCGCGGCCATGCTCTCTCGGTCCATTGTTGCCTCCCTTGGGTCTTGTGCGCGATCATCGGCCAAACGCGACAGATGGCAAGGAATGTCGGCATCAGGTGCGCGGCGCCGGGCTTCCCCCTTCGCCCCGCCTCTGCTACAGCGCCACCGCGCCGGCACCCCTGGAGGCCGGCGTTACCCGTTTCAGGAGCGAGTCATGGCCAATTATGTGACCATCGAGGCCGAGGCGCGCGCGCGTGCAGGTAAGGGGGCAGCACGGGCGACTCGGCGGGCGGGGAAGGTCCCTGCCGTCATCTACGGTGCCCACCAGTCCCCCGAACTGATCGCGCTCGACCCGCGCATCGTGGTGCGCGAAATCCACCAGGCCGGCTGGCGGTCGCGCCTGTATGAGGTGAAGGTGGACGGCAGCACCACGCGCGCGCTGATCCGCGACGTGCAGTTGCATCCGGTGACCGACCGGCCGGAGCACGTGGATTTCCAGCGCCTCGCCTCCGGCGAGAAGATCCGCGTCGCGGTCGCTGTGCATTTCCAGAACGACGGCATCTCCCCCGGCCTCAAGCGCGGCGGCGTGCTGAACGTGGTGCGGCACACGGTCGATTGCATGGTCGATCCGGACCATGTGCCGGGCCAGTTCGAGGCCGATCTCGGCGCGCTCGACATCAACGACAACATCCGCTGGTCGGACCTGAAGGGCATCGAGGGCATCCGTCCGGTGATCACCGACCGCGACTTCGTGATCGCCACCGTGGCGCCGCCGACCAAGGGCGCCGAGCCGGCGGCCGAGGCGGCAGCGGGCGCGCCGGCGGCGGCACCGGCGGCCGTCAAGGCGCCGGCGGCGGCAGCCAAGGCACCGGCCAAGGCGCCCGCGAAGGGCGGCAAGAAGTAACGCCGGCCTCGTTCCATGCTGCTCTGGGTCGGGCTCGGCAATCCCGAGCCGGGCATGGCCCGGCAGCGCCACAATATCGGCTTCATGGCGCTGGATGTGATCGCGATCCGTCACGGCTTCTCGCCGTGGCGGCAGCGGTTCAAGGGACTGGTGGCGGAGGGCACGATCGGCGGCGAGAAGGTGATCGGCCTCAAGCCGCTCACCTACATGAACGCCTCCGGCGAGAGCGTGCAGGCCGCCGCGGCGTTCTTCAGGCTGCCGGCGGAGGCGATCACCGCGTTCCACGACGAACTGGACCTCGCCCCCGGCAAGGTGCGGGTCAAGCGCGGCGGCGGGGCGGCCGGGCATAATGGCTTGCGCAGCATGGACCGCATGCTGGGGACGCAGGATTACTGGCGCGTGCGCCTTGGCATCGGCCATCCCGGCGACAAGGAGCGCGTGCTCGGCCATGTGCTCGGCGATTTCGCCAAGGCCGACCGCGACTGGCTGATCGCCACCCTGGACGCGGTGGCGGAGGCGGCGCCGCTGCTGGTCGCCGGACAGGCGGAAGCGTTCATGAGCAAGGTCGCCTTGCTCACTCAGGAAGCGACGTAGATGGGTTTCAACTGCGGCATCGTCGGCCTGCCGAATGTCGGCAAGAGCACGCTGTTCAATGCGCTGACCGCGACCGCGGCGGCGCAGGCGGCGAATTATCCGTTCTGCACCATCGAGCCGAATGTCGGCCGCGTCGCCGTGCCCGACGCGCGGCTGGCGACGCTCGCGCGCATCGGCAAGAGCGCGAAGATCGTGCCCACATCGCTGGAATTCGTCGATATCGCCGGGCTGGTACGCGGCGCCAGCAAGGGCGAGGGACTCGGCAACCAGTTCCTCGCCAATATCCGCGAGGTCGATGCCGTCGTGCATGTGCTGCGCTGCTTCGAGGATTCGGACGTGACGCATGTCGAAGGCAGCGTCGATCCGATCCGCGATGCCGAGACGGTCGAGACCGAGCTGATGCTGGCCGACCTGGAGAGCCTGCAGAAGCGCGTGCCCAACCTGCAGAAGCGCGCGCGCGGCGGCGACAAGGAAAGTGCCGCGCAACTGGCGCTGATCGAGCCGATCTTGGCAGCCCTGCAGGACGGCAAACCGGCGCGCACCGCGATCGCACCGGCGGACGCCGAAGCCGCGCGGCGGCTGCAACTGCTGACCGGCAAGCCGGTGCTGTATGTCTGCAACGTCGAGGAAGCGGCGGCGGCCACCGGCAACGCGCATTCGGCGCGCGTGGCCGAGCGGGCGCGGGCGGAGGGGGCGGCCTGCGTCATCGTCTCCGCCGCCATCGAGGCCGAGGTGGCGCAGTTGCCGGAGACCGAGCGCGGCGAGTTCCTGGAGGGCCTCGGCCTGCATGACAGCGGGCTGGACCGGGTGATTCGCGCCGGCTACGGCCTGCTCGGCCTGATCACGTATTTCACCGTCGGGCCAAAGGAAGCGCGCGCCTGGACGGTCGTGCAGGGCACCAGGGCACCGCAGGCGGCCGGCGTGATCCACGGCGATTTCGAGCGCGGCTTCATCGCCTGCGAGGCCATCAGCTACGACGACTATGTCGCCGGCAACGGCGAGGCCGGCGCGCGCGAGGTCGGCCGGCTGCGCGTGGAAGGCCGCGATTACGTGGTGCGCGACGGCGACGTGCTGCTGTTCCGCTTCAACGTCTGATCCGCCGCCCCCTCCCCGATCGGCCGTCCGTGCCTATCTGGGAGGGCGAAGCGGGGAGGCGCGGGATGCGGTGGCGCCGGAACATGTTGCGGTGGCTGGTCGTGGCCGCGGTGCTGCTGGCCTTGCTGGCGGTTGGCTTCGACCGGCTGGTGCTGCCCGGATTGTCGTCGGCGCGGCGACCGCCCCCCGCGATCGAGAGCGCCGTCGCCGGATGGCTGCTGCGCGCGAGCGTGCCGGCGGCGGATGCGGCGCGGCGCAACCCGCTGCCGGCCGACGAAGCCGATCTCGGCGCCGGAGCGGCGCTGTTCCGGCAGGATTGCGCCGTCTGCCACGGCTATGACGGCGGCGGCGGGACGCGCATCGGGCACGGCGAATACCCGCGCGTGCCGGCACTGCGGCCGTTGCTCGCGGACGGGCTGAGCGACGGCGCGATCTTCTATCACATCCGCCACGGCATCCGGAACACCGGCATGCCCGCCTGGGATCTGCCGGACCGGACGATCTGGCAACTGGTGCTGTTCATCCGCTACCTGCCGATCGTCGCGCCGATGCAGCCGGAAGCCGCCGGCAGCGTGGCCGGCGCGCATTATGTCGGCTCGGCTGCCTGCGCATCCTGCCACCGGGAGATCTTCGACCGCTGGCGGACATCGCGCATGGCCAACGTGGTGCGCGACCCGCGCACGCATCCCGACGCCATCATCCCCGACCTGAACAAGCCCGATCCGCTGGTCAGCTTCGGCAAGGACGACATCGCGTTCGTCTACGGCAGCCGCTTCAAGCAGCGCTACTTCAAGAAAGTCGGCGACGATTTCTTCGTGCTGCCGGCGCAGTGGGACGTGACGCACCATGTCTGGCGCAAGTTCTTCGTCCCCAATACCGCCGACTGGTGGGCACCGCTGTATCCGCCCGACAATTTCCAGCGCCCGACCGGCCCGCTCTGCGACGGCTGCCATTCGGTGAACTACGACATCACGACGAAGTCCGTGACGGAGTGGAACGTCGGCTGCGAACGCTGCCACGGGCCGGGCAGCGCGCATGTGGCGACGCCGACGCGCGCAACGATCATCAACCCGGCACGCCTGGACTATGTCGATGCCAACGACACCTGCATCCAGTGTCACTCGCAGGGACGCCCGCCGCAAAATCCGATCGGCGGCAAATACTATGACTGGCCGGTCGGGTTCGAGATGGGAAAGCGGCTTTCGCAGTTCTGGACGCTGGAGGAACACCGGCTCGGCGAAACCAGCTTCACGCATTTCCCGGACGGCACCGCGCACAAGAACCGCATGCAGGGCAACGACTTCGTGCAGAGCCTGATGTACGCGCGCGGCGTCGCGTGCTTTAGCTGCCACGATCCGCACGGCAACGGCAACGTCGCGATGCTGCGCGAGACCGGCAACGGGCTGTGCCTGACCTGCCACGGCGCCAACACGCAGAACGGCCCGCACGCCCCGACGATCGCGGCGCACACGCATCACAAGCCCGGCAGCCCCGGCAGCGCCTGCGTCGCCTGCCACATGCCGGCGATCGAGCAGACGCTGGGCGACGTGATGGTTCACGCGCACACGTTCCGCTTCGTCGCCCCCGCCGCGACCGGGACCATGCAGATTCCGAACGCCTGCACGCTGTGCCACACGGACAAGGGCATCGCGTGGGCACGTGCCGCGCTGGACGGCTGGGCCGACCGCTCGCCCTGGCGCGACGCGCCGTGAGCTACGAAGGCGCGCTTTCGCCGATCGCGTCGCCGAACGCCTCCTCCCACGTTCCGGTGGTGGAGGCCCGGCTGTATTCGGTGGCGCGGTTCTCGAAGAAATTGGTGTGCTCGACGGCGTTCAGCATGTCGTCGAGCCAGGGCAGCGGATTGCGCTCGACGTGGTAGAGCGAATTGAGGCCGAGCTGGGTCAGGCGGCGGTCGGCGATGTAGCGGATGTAGCGCTTCACCTCGTCCGCCGTCAGCCCCTCCACCGGGCCGAGTTCGAAGGCAAGGTCGATGAAGGCGTCCTCGTGATCGACGATGGTGGCGCAGGTCAGGTACAGCTCGCGCCGCAGTTCCTCCGTCCAGATCTCGGGGTTTTCCTGCACGAAGGTGCGGAACAGGCGGATGATGGAGATGCAGTGCAGCGTCTCGTCACGCACCGACCAGGAAATGATCTGGCCCATCCCCTTCATCTTGCCGAAGCGCGGGAAATTCAGCAGGATGGCGAAGGACGCGAACAACTGCAGCCCCTCGGTGAAGGCGCCGAAGGCGGCGAGGGTCTTCGCGATCTCGTGCCGGTTCTCGACCGAGAAGCCCTGCATGTAGTCGTATTTGTCCTTCATTTCCTTGTATTTCAGGAACGCCTGGTACTCGAGTTCAGGCATCCCCACCGTGTCGAGCAGGTGGCTGTAGGCGGCGATGTGGACCGTCTCGATGTTGGAGAACGCCGACAGCATCATCAGCACTTCGGTCGGCTTGAACACCCGGCTGTAGTGCTTCATGTAGCAGTTGTTCACCTCGACATCCGCCTGGGTGAAGAAGCGGAAGATCTGGGTGAGCAGATTGTGCTCGGCCTCCGTCAGGTTGCGGTGCCAGTCCTTCACGTCATCGGCGAGCGGCACTTCCTCCGGCAGCCAGTGCACGCGCTGCTGCGTGAGCCAGGCTTCGTAGGCCCAGGGGTAGCGGAAGGGCTTGTACACCGGGTTGTCGGTGAGCAGGTCGATGGGATGGGACCGGTCGTTGGGCATGATGGCGATGTCCTGGTCGCAAAATCGTTCCGGGTGAACAGGGCGGATCAGCGCAGCGCGTGCCCGCCCCGGCGGCATCGCGCGACGCAGGCGGTCGAGCCGTGCGCCGGATGCCGCGGGAACAAGGGTACGTCGATCAGGCGGTGCATGAGATTGCCGCGTGACCGCACGCAGTCCCTCGATTCCGTCCGCCGAAGCATGCGCGGAGTTCCCGCCGTCCACAAGGACAATCGCCCGGCCACGCCGGTGGCCCACGGCCGGCGCGGCGAGCCCGTCAGGCGGGCAGCGCCGCCTCGCGGCCGGCCACCCGGCCGGTGGCAAGCGCCGTGCAGAGTCCCCCCATGTAGCCGAAATGGCTCACGTTGCCGGTGTCACAGCCGGCGGCGTAGAGGCCCCGAATCGGCGTCATCCGGAACTCGGTGCCGATGCTCGTGTGATCGCTCCCGAGCGCCTGGAAAGCGCGGGTGATCGGAACCGAAGCGAGCGGCGAGCTGCCTCCGGCGCGCCGCAACACGCGCGTCTGCTCGTCGATCGCCAGTCCGCCCATGGTGAACGTGATCGAGGCCTTCACGCCGACGGCGTGAAACGGCGGCGTCGTCAGCGCGTGATGGTTCCGCCGCCGCGCCGGCCGCAGGTCCTCGGCCCGCCCTTCGAGGATGGCCAGGTTGAACTGGTCGATCTCCTGGCGCGCGCGCATGCGCGGCACACCGTGCCGCCCCAGTCCCTCGACAAGATCGTCGAGCGTATCGGCGACGATGACCGGTGCCTTGTGATCCCGTGCGCGATCGAGGATCGCATGTGTGACGATTTCGTAGCCCTGCACCGGATGATGATCGAGTAGCGCCTGATCGACGATATAGAACCCCAGGCCACGCGGCTGGCGCGCGAGCCGCTGGTTCAGGGCCTCCTCTCCCGTGCCATCCGACTCGTCGGCAAAGCGCTCGCCCTGCATGTTGATCGCCACGCCGGTCGGCCCGTAGTACTGGCTGACATCGCGCAGCTCCGATGCGTTGAACCGCGCCGGCGGCGCAGCGAGCGCATGACCGTAGAAGGTGTTAAGGCCGGAGGTCGCGGCCGCTCCGGCCCGCGTTGCCGCGATGAAGCCGTCGCCGGTGCTCCAGGGACTGGCCCGCAGATACAGATTGTCGGGATCGGCCACGCCGTAGCGCGTGAGCAGCTCCGGATTGCCCTGGAAGCCCCCGGTGGCCAGGATCACCGCGCTGCCATAAAGGTCGGTCGTACGCCCTTCCGATACCGCGCGCACGCCAACCACCGCGCCATCGACGACGAGCAGCGATTCGAGGGCGGTGGCGAGCCGCACCTCGCCGCCCAGGCTGCGGACATGATCGGCCAGGGTGCCGATGGCCTGGGGCGGCTCTATGGCGCGACCGCGCCCGTGTCCGAGCATCAGTTGCTCGGGGCCGAGTCTGACGCCCAGGCTTTCGAGCCAGCTTCGTCCTGCGTCGGCGCCGTCGAAGACGAGCCACTGCAGCACCGGGTCGCCGTCGGGAATGTCCCGGCGCAACTGGTCGAAGTCGGAAAACGTCCAGATCAGGCCTCCGGACATCGCCGCCGTGCCGCCGAGCTGCGGTGCCTTCTCGATGAGCGTGACGCAGGCGCCGGCCTGCAGTGCGGTCACCGCCGCGCACAGACCGGCCATGCCCCCGCCGCAGATGATGATGCGATGGGCATCGCGAGTGGACATTCAGGCGTTCCTCCTGTTGGCGGCAGATCCGCTCCCGCGACGCAGACCGATCAAGACGCTCACCGGCGCGGGCGCTTTCCGCGCTTCTGCCGTCGGCGTCCGGCGTGCGCCGCTCATGCAAAGACGCCGTGCAGCGCGCCCCGCCGCCAGTACGGCGCATAGACGTTCAGCAGGTCCACATGCCGCTTCGCATCGCCGAGCGGACTCAGGTCGATATTGTCGAGACCGAGCGTGGCGTGCCCTTCCGCCGCTGCGACGTAGCAGGGTTCGCTGTCGAATTCCGAACGCCAGACCCGAAGCTGCAGCACATCGCCGCGCGGCTCATAGACTTTCCGTAGGCCGGACAGCATGTCGCCTTCCCGGCTCCGGTCCATGCCGCGCAGCCGCATCAGGACGATCCGGGCCGGCTCGCCAGCGGCGCCGAACGTCGCCCGCCCCGGATGAAGCTGCACGCATTCCGCGCGGAACAGCCCCCGCACGCGCGCCAGGATGCGCTTCGACCAGGGCGAGAAACGCTCGCCGGAGATCGCGAGATAATCCGGTTCCTTGAGCACGCGCGGGTAGGCGAGATCATAGAGCGCCAGATAGCGCGGCCAGCCTTGCAGACAGACGAAGCGCCTTGCCGTCAGGAAGTTCTTGATGGCTGCCCGTTCCGGGACATGTTCCGTGTCGTACCAGTCCTGGAATTCCTCATCTGCCGCAGCGGACGGCTCCATCGTGACGAGCAGCAGCCCCAGCGGCTCGGTCATCGTCGATCCTCCTTGAGCAGACGGAGATGGCCAGACGCGCTGCCGCGAGCAGGTTCGCCGCGCTGCGCCTGGCGTCGCGCGCAAGCTCGCGGGCCGGATCGGAAAGGCGGCATTCCATCATGCGGGCACCGGGCATCGCGGCGTTCGTCACCGAACGACTATTCAATCATATCCAGACCTCCGGCAGGCCGTCAAGGTCAGCCGCGCGGCCGTCCGCCGGATCCGGCGCATGCCGTCCATCGCCGCGATCGGAAGCGAAGGCAGTCGCGACTCGACGGGACCCGGCGGCTTGACTGAATGACTGTTCAGTTGTAACCTAAATAGAAGGGTGGATCGGCCGGTCGCTGTGCCGGGTCGCTGCTGCCGCCCGGCGCCGCCGCCTTCGGCGGTCGAGGCAACCGCCGCGGAGAGGTGCCATCAGCCATGACGTCGACCGGCACCAGCGAAGCCGAGGCGGGGCGGGTCTGCGACCTGCTCGTCATCGGCTCGGGCGCCGCCGGTCTCGCCGCGGCGATCACGGCCCGGCGCAACGGACTCGACGTCGTCGTGGTCGAAAAGGAGCC
>JAJZVE010000136.1 GCA_021845835.1 Pseudomonadota bacterium
ACTGGCCCGGCAACGGCACCTCGCTGGTCACCGGCGGCACGCCACGCTACCACCTGTATCCGGCCGCGGACGGGCGGATCGTCGCCGTGGCAGCGATCGAACAGCGGTTCTGGACCATCTTCTGCGCCGCGATCGGGCTGGAACCGGCGCTGCATGACGACGTGCCCGACCCGCAGGCGACGCTGCGCCGGATCGGCGAGATCATCGCCGCCGCCCCGTCCGCGCATTGGCGCGAGGTGTTCGCTCGCGCCGACTGCTGCTGCTCTGTGGTCGCGACGCTGCAGGAGGCGGTGGCGAACCCGCATTTCGTCGCCCGCGGCCTGTTCGCGCGGCAGATCGCGAACGCCGCCGGCGAGACGATGCCGGCGCTGCCGGTGCCGGTGGACCCGGTTTTCCGCGCCCCCGCGGAGGAAGCCGTGCCGCCGTCCGCCCCCGGCCTCGGCGCCGATACCGGCGCCTACGTGCCATGAGGGCGGTCCTGGTCGCCGAGCCGACGGATTTCGAGAACATCGCGCTCGCGGAGGTGCCGGACCCGCTTCCCGGTCCCGGCGAGGTGATCGTGGACGTGGCGGCGGCGGAAACGAACTATCCCGACATCCTGGTGATCACGGGCCAGTACCAGATACGCCCGCCGCCGCCGTTCTCGCCCGGCAAGTCCGCCGCGGGCCGTATTGCCGCGCTGGGGGCGGGGGTGAGCGGGCTCGCGATCGGCGACCGCGTCGCCGTGCAGGTGGAGTACGGCGCCTACGCCGAGAAGCTGCGTGCCCCGGCGGTGAACTGCTATCCGATGCCGGACGGGATGGCGTTCGAGACGGCGGCAGCGCTCGGCCTCGTTTATCAGACCGCGCATTTCGCACTGGTGGAACGGGCGCGGCTGCGCGCGGGGGAAAGCGTGCTGGTGCTCGGCGGCTCCGGCGGCGTCGGCACGGCGGGCATCCAGGTCGCCAAGGCGCTCGGCGCGGCGCCGGTGATCGCCTGCGTGCGGGCGGCCGACGACGCCGCGGTGGCGCGCGCGGCGGGCGCCGATGTCGTGATCGAGTCCGGCGGCGGGCCGCTGCGCGACCGGCTGCGCGCCGAGGTCGCGGCGGCGAACGGCGGGCGCGGCGTGGACATCGCCCTTGATCCGGTGGGCGGCGAGGCGGGCGCCGCCGCGCTGCGCGCCCTCGGCTGGTGCGGGCGGCTGGTCGTCCTGGGCTTCGCCAGCGGCCAGATCCCGACGATCCAGGCCAACTACGTGCTGGTCAAGAATATCAGCGTCACGGGTCTGCACTGGTCCGACTACCGCGAGCGCAGTCCGGAGCTGGTCGCGCTGGTGCAGCGCCAGCTGTTCGACCTGTATACGCAGGGCCGCATCGATCCGGTGATCTCGCGCGTGGTGCCGCTGGCGCATTTCAAGGAGGCGCTGCGGGCGCTGCGCGACGGCACGGCGCAGGGCAAGATCATCCTGACCATGCCCTGACCGGCCGTCGCCGCAGCGGGATTGCTATTTCCTTACCAGCGGGCAGGTGCTGGCGGACAGCGGCGCGTACGCCTCGTCGCCCGGTATGACCCTGAGGACGTTCACGAGATCCCAGGGGCCGGTGGACTCCTGCGGGGCTTTCGCCTCGGTCAGGTACATGTCATGCACCATCAGCCCGTCCTCCCTGAGATGCCCGTGGCGGGCGAAGAAATCCTCGAATTTCGTCGCCCGCAGTCGCGCCATCACCTGATCCGAATCCGCCGTGCCGAGATCCGTCACCGCCTGCAGGTAGTGCTGTACTGCGGAGTAGATGCCGGCCTGGATCATCGACGGCATGGCGTGGAAGCGCGCGAAGAACCGCTTGCCGAACGCCCGCGTCTGGTCGTCGAAGTTCCAGTCGTAGGCGGTCACGAACTCCATCCCCTGCGCCGAGCGCAGGCCGAGCGCCTTCACGTCGGTGTTGAACATCAGCAGCCCCGCGAGCTTCTGGCCGCCCTTGGACAGCCCGAACTCCACCGCCTGCTTGACCGCGTTGGAGGCATCCGTGCCGGCGTTGGCGAAGCCGACCACCTGCGCGCCCGACGCCTGCGCGGCGAGGAGATAGGAGGCAAAATCGCTGGTGCCGAGCGGATGCCACGACACGCCGAGCACGGTGCCGCCAAGCTGCTTCACCGTCGCGGCTGTCTCGTTTTCCAGCGCGTGGCCGAAGGCGTAGTCGGCACCGACGAAGTACCAGGTCTTGCCACCCTTGGCGACGATCGCCCGCGCCGCGCCGGTCGCCAGCGAGTAGGTGTCATAGACGTAGTGGATGCCGTAGGGGCTGCAGGCCTTGTTGGTCAGCGCGTCCGAGGCCGAGCCGGCCGCGATCGTGATGCGTTTGCGTTCCTGGCCGACCCGCTGCATCGCCAGCGCCGCCGCCGAGTCGGTCGATTCGATCACCATCTCGGCCTGGTCCACGTCGAACCACTTGCGCACGGCGGATGACGCGACCTCCGGCTTGCCCTGGTAATCGGCCGACAGCACCTCGATCGGGCGCCCGAGCACCTTCCCGCCGAAATCCTCGACGGCCATTCTGGCTGCAGTGACGGCGCCGGGCCCGCCGTTGCTGACATACACCCCGCTCATGTCCACGATCACGCCGATCCGGAACGCGGCGTCCTCCGCGCGCGCCGGCGCGGCGACGGACAGCACCGTTGCCGAAACGAGCGCCGCCATCACGCGGCAGCCCGCCCGGACGCGAGCGGCACGCGGCCCCGAAGCGGCCGGGCCGACGTGTCGGGACGCACCGCTGCGCGACGCGCCGGGACTCCACAATGCTGTCATGCGTTTCCTCCGCTCCTGGCGCCGCCGGATCAGAGGTCCGACCGGCCACCGCCTGTTCTCGTTTCCTGTCCGCCGGTCAGGCGAATCCGGCCGTGCCGGAGCGCCCGCATACCCGGCCACGCGTCACGCAAACGCCATGCCGCCCTTTCGGCCAACACCGTAGCGCACCGGAGATGCCGGATTGCGGCACGGGCGGGCATCATGCCAGCGTGGCCGGCGCACGACGACCGGCAATACCGCGGCAGCAGCGGAACCCCGGCACAGGAGGTTATCGGTCATGGACACGTCGTTGCCGGCCTACGAGGTTTTTGCGCTGCGCTACGCGACGCGCGAGGCACGGCGGCATGAGCATTTCATCGGCGGCGATCCGCACGATGGCCCCATGCCGATGGATTATTTCGTCTGGCTGATCCGCGGCCCCGACCGCGCCGTCGTGGTCGATTCCGGCTTCACCGCCGACGTGGCGGCGCGACGCGGGCGCACGCTGCTGCGCTGCCCCATCGACGCGCTGCGCCTGCTGGGCGTGGACGCCGCCACGGTGAAGGATGTCGTACTGACGCATCTGCACTACGACCATGTCGGCAACTTCCATCGCTTCCCTGCCGCCGCGTTCCATCTGCAGGAACCCGATCTGCACTTCGCGGTCGGTCGGCATATGCGCCATCGCCACATCGCGCAGCCGTACGAGGTGGAGGATGTGGTCGGCATCGTGCGGCTGAACTATGCGGGCCGGGTGCGGCTGCACACGGGCGCGGTGGAACTGGCGCCTGGCATCACGCTGCATCCGGCGCCGGGTCATTCGCCGGGCCTGCAGTTCGTGCGCGTCAACACGACGCGGGGCGCGGTGGTGCTGGCCTCCGACGTGTCGCATTTCTACGAGAACATGGAGACGGGGCGGCCGTTCCCGGTCTGTGTCAGCGTGGCGGACATGCTGGAAAGCCATGATCGCGTCCGCGCCGCCGCGGCCTCGCCCGCTCATATCGTGCCGGGCCATGATCCGCTGGTGATGGATCGCTATCCGGCCCCGAGTCCGGAACTGGAGGGCATTGTCGTTCGGCTCGACGTGGCGCCGCGCGGCTGATGCGTTCATGTTTCCCCGCGCGCTCGTGACAGGGCGCAGAACCGCCGCTTGCGCTCCCCCGGCCGCCGGCGGCATAGCAAGTTCGGCGATGGCGCGCCCGTAGCTCAGCGGTCAGAGCTGGCCGCTCATAACGGTCTGGTCGCAGGTTCGAATCCTGCCGGGCGCATCGTCGCAGGCGAGAGTTTTCGTTTTGTTTTGCGGCGCGATGGCCGCGGGCGCGGATGGTGGGCGCTCAAACGGCCACGAACGTCAGGCTTGCCAAAGGGCAGTCCGGGAGCACGAAGCGCGCCGCCCGCTCCAGATCCTTTCTTTTTGGGAAGCCTGAACCAGGACGGCCGCTTGTCGGTGGCGCTTTCGTCTGGACGGAGGGATCAGGCAGGCCGATCAGCTACCCTCTCCGCCGCCGTCATCGCCGCCGCCGCTGTTGTCGCCCTGGTTATTGCCGTTGCCGTTGCCCTGGTCGTTGCCGTTGCCGTTGGAACTGTAGCTGCCGGTCCCGGCGCCGCTGCCGGACTGCCCGGATGGGGCCGTGAGTGCGGTCGCGACGTTGCTGAAAGCGCCGCTCAGGTCGGCACCCAGGGACCCCACCGACGTGGCGAGCGCGGCGGCGACGAAGGTTGCCAGAACGGCATACTCCATTGCTGCGACGCCCTTGCGGTCCCTCCAGGTGGCCACGACCGATCTCAGCGCCGACTTCGGCATCCCACCGATTCCCACCGGCCCAGCATGCAGGCCCGCGACCCCGGCAACATGGCTTCACGCCGGTCACGCAGCAGTCGCACGCAACACACTCGCCACGTGTCTACTGCACGAATATATGATATATGTGAAAATGGTTTTGTAGCGTATCGCTTCTGGATTTACGGAAATTTCGCCTGGCGAGCGCATTGCGGCCATGCGGCCGTAACATGCGTCGTGACCGGTGGGAGCCGGATGCGATCCGGGGAACGGCTGGTCGCCGCATCGGCGATGGCTGCCCCGCCCCTATGGCGCGCTGCGGAGCGGTGCCGGTGGGCCGAGCAGGACCAATCTCTGGTCAGTCTGCACACCGACGATGCTGGCCCGGTCCCGCCTCTCGGTCGAGGCGAACCGCTGGCGAAGCCGGATGACCAGGTTAAAATGCGGTCGAGAAGACTCGAACTTCCACGGGGTTTCCCCCACAAGCACCTCAAGCTTGCGCGTCTACCATTCCGCCACGACCGCATGCGGCGACGCGGCGGTATAGCGGAACCCCCCTGCGCGGGCAATCGGCTCCGCCCGCCCGCATCGCGATGGCAGAACGGAAGTATGAGAGGACCCCGACATTGCCGGCATGGCCGCCCTCGCGCTGATCGCCGCGGCTGCCCGGCCAGTATGATGACGACGCGGCGAGGCACCTGAAGCAGTATGATGCTGCGTCGAATGTTTTACTATTTCTAATACTTGCCAATCGGTCCATGGTCACATGGGCCTGCCACAAGCCGTTCCGGGAACGCCGCCACGCATGAGGATTCGAAGCTTCATCAGCCACATCGCCGGCGCCTCGCAGGTCGGACCGGAGCACAGCCACACCGGCGCGCCGCTCGGCTGGCCCGCATGACCGCCGCGACCGGCCCCGCCGATCCAACGCTGGTGCTGACCCTCGGGCTGCACGGCAGCGCCTCCACCTGGGCCTTCAACGTCGCGCGCGAGTTGATGATCGCCGCCTTCGGCGCGGACGCGGTCGCCAGTTGCTTCGCCAATTCGCCTGACGAACTGCTGGCCGAGCCGCAGGTGCCAGGGCGGCGCGTGGTATGCAAGACGCACGGGTTTCCGCGGCTCGATGTCTTCGCACATCTGACGCAGGCACGGCTGCTGGCGACGGTGCGCGACCCGCGCGATGCCGTACTGTCGCTGGTGGAACGCTTCGGATCCGCGCCGGAGGCGGTGGTGCGCGCGATCGCGCAGGACTGCCAGCATGCCGCCTGGTGCGCCGCGGCAGGCCACCTCGTGCTGCGCTACGAGGACCGGTTCTTCGATGATCCCGAAGCGGTCACGCGGGTGGCGCGGCATCTCGGCCTGGATGTGGCGGCGCCGGCGCAGGCGCGCATCTTCGCCGCCTGGCGCACCGAGCAGGTGCGCGCCTTCGCCGCCGCCGTCCCCGGCCTGCCGCCGGAGCGGCTGGTGAACGACGGCCGGGTGTTCCTGTTCGACCGGCTGACGCAGGTGCATCGCACGCATATCGGCGACGCCCGCAGCGGCAAATGGCGCGAACGGTTCGATGCGCCGACGCGCGCGCAATTAAGCCGGCTGTTCGCCCCTTTCCTTGCCCGGTTCGGTTACGCTACCGAATGACGCATGGAGCGATCGGCGAGCGGCGCGGAACCGCGCCTGGTGCTGACCGTGGGACTGCACGGCAGCGCCTCCACCTGGGTGTTCAACGTCGCGCGGGAACTGCTGGAAGCATCCTGCGGCGCCGAAACCGTCGCCGTCTGCCACGCCACCGAGGCCGCCGACGTGGCGGCGGCGCGGCAGGCGGGCCGGCATCTGGTGGCCAAGACGCATGGCTGGCCAGGGGTGGCGGCGTTCGCGCGGGACCAGGGCGCGGCCGTGATCGTCTCGGTGCGCGACCCGCGCGATGTGGCGCTGTCGCTGATGCAGCGGTTCGGCGATTCGCTGGATGTGGCAGTCAGCGGCGTCGGCCGCGACTGCGGCTGCGCCAGCGCCTGCGCCGCCGCCGGCCATCCCGTGCTGCGCTATGAGGACGGGTTCTTCGACGATCCGGCGACGCTGCGGCGGATCGCCGCGCATCTCGGCGTGACGCCCGGCGCGGCAGAGCTGGACGCGATTTTCGCGCGCTGGCGCACCGATGCCGTGCGCGCCCGCGCCGCCGCCGTGCCGACGCTGCCGCCGGAGCAACGGTCCCCCGACGGCGCGCCGGTGATGCTGGAACGACGTACGCTGGTCACGCGCACGCATATCGGCGACGGCCGCTCCGGCAAGTGGCGCGAAGCGTTCGACGCCGAGCCTGGCGGGCGGATGACGCGCTTCTTCGCGCCGTTCCTGATCTGCTTCGGCTATCCGTTCGGCTGAGGAACGGCGCTACACGCCGCCCCAGACCTCCTGCGCCACTTCCACGCAAAGGCGCAGCTTCGCCCATTGTTCTTCCTCGGTCAGCAGGTTGCCTTCCTCGGTGCTGGCGAAGCCGCATTGCGGGCTGAGCGCGAGCTGCTCCAGCGGCAGGTAGCGCGACGCCTGCTCGATGCGGCGCTTCAATTCGTCCTTGCTTTCCAGCACGCCGGTCTTGCTGGTGACGATGCCGAGCACGACGACCTTGTGCCCGCGCGGCACGAAGCGCAGCGGCTCGAACCCGCCGGCGCGGTCGCTGTCGTACTCCATGAAGTAGGCGTCGGCCTCGATCTTGTTGAACAGCACTTCCGCCACCGGCTCGTAGCCGCCCTGCCCGATCCAGGTGGAACGGAAATTGCCGCGGCAGAGATGGATGCCGATGGTCAGATCGTCCGGCCGGCCGCGGATCGCCGTGTTGATCAGGTCGGCGTAGCGGTCCAGCAATCCTTCGACGTAGTCGCCGCGGGCCTTCAGCCCGGCAATCTGCTCCGGGTCGCAGAGATAGGCGATGTTCACCTCATCGAGCTGCAGATAGCGGCAGCCGGCATCGGCGAAGGCGCGCACAGCGTCGCGATAAGCAGTGCCGAGATCGGCGAAGAAACGGTCGAGCTCGGGATAGACATGTGCGTCGATGGCGCGCCTGCCGCCGCGGAAATGCAGCACGCTCGGCGAGGGGATGGTCTGCTTCGGCACCGCCGAGCGAACATGGCTGGCGACGAAGCGGAAGTCGTCGATGAACACCGGATGGTGCCAGGAAATCGGCCCAGAGACGCGCAGCGCGTGCTGCAACGTCGCACCGTGGAACTGCACCTTCTGGTCCGGTTCGTACATCTCCACGCCGTCGAGGCCGGCGAGGAAGTCGTAATGCCAGTAGCGGCGGCGATACTCGCCGTCGGTCGCGGCGCGCAGGCCGAGTTCTTCCTGCTTGCGGATCGCGCGGGCGACGCAGCGGTCCTCGACCGCGCGCAACTGCGCCGGCGTGATGCTGCCGGCGGCGCGGCCGGCGCGGGCCTCGCGCAACTCGACGGGCCGCAGCAGGCTGCCGACATGGTCGGCGCGGAACGGCGGACGCACGCGCGGCGCGATGGCGGCGGGGGCAGTGGCGGACATGATGGACCCTCCCTACGTTCGGGAGAGCTTAGCACACGGCCGATGCGCTGTGCAGCGCCGGGGGGCATTTGCCCGGCGCCGGAGGTTTGGATACATCGCCCGGCCAACAGTGTCGTCGGAGGCAGGATGTCGCTCGCCCACGTGCCGCTGCTCGGCCGGTTCTGGCGGGCGCGCGCGCATATCCTCGCCTTGCAGCAGGAGGTGGCGTCCCTGCGCGCCCGCATGGCGGACCTGGAACGTGCCGGCGCAGCGCCGCAACTGCCCGCTGCGCCATCGATCGCGACGGCACCGCTGACGCTCGACCCGCGCGACGTGCCGATCTTCATCAACAGCTTCAACCGGGTTGTCTGCCTGCGGCGCCTGATCGGCTGGCTGCAGGCGCACGGGCATCGGCGCATCATCGTCATCGACAACGCATCGACCTATCCGCCGCTGCTGGCCTACTACGCCGGGATCGAGACGCAGGGTGTCACGGTGCTGCGTCTGGGCGAGAATGTCGGCTCGCGCGCGCTGTGGGACCGCGATCTGCTACGCGCCGCCGGCGTTGCCAGCGAGTTCGTCTACACCGATCCGGACATCGTGCCCGCCGCAAGCTGCCCCGGCGACGTGATCGCGCATTTCCAGGCGCAACTCAACACGCATCCCGATGTCGAGAAGATCGGCCTGGGGCTGCTGGTGGATCGCATTCCCCCGCATTTCCGCCATCGCGACGCGGTATTGCACTGGGAGGCGCAGTTCTGGCGCCGGCCGGCGGCGCGCGGACTGATGTTCGCCCAGGTGGACACGACCTTCGCCCTGTATCGCCCCGGCGCGCCGCACGCGCAGAGCAACCGTAACCTGCGCACCACCTATCCCTATCTGGGCGAGCATCTCGGCTGGTACGAGGACAGCGCCAATCCGTCCGAGGAGGACCGCTTCTACCGCGCCACGGCGCGGACCGACGTGACCAACTGGAACGGCACGGAACTGGGGCCGGTCGCGCCGCTGCTCGCCGATCTTCCCGCTTTGCGGCTGATGCATCTCGGCTGCGGACACGACGTGTTTCCGGGCTGGCTGAACGTCGATCTGCGCGCGGCGGACGGCGTGCGCGCCGTCGATCTGGACGCGGTCGGCGATGGCTTCGCCGACCTGCCGAACGATTCGTTCGACGGGTTCTACGGCTGCCATCTGTTCGAGCATCTCGGCAACAGCCTGGCGCTGATGCAGGAACTGCATCGCCTGGCGCGGCCCGGCGCACGCATGATCCTGCGCGTGCCTTACGGCGCCTCCAACGACGCCGACGAGGACCCGACGCACCGGCACCGGCTGTTCGAGGGATCGTTCGTCTATTATGCCCAGCCGGCCTATTCCCGCGCCGATTACGGCTATCG
>JAJZVE010000137.1 GCA_021845835.1 Pseudomonadota bacterium
CCCGCCAGAAACCCGCGTCGAGTCGCTGGACGGTCCCGCGCGGCAGGAGGAGATCGCCCGCATGCTCGCCGGCGAACGCATCACCGCAGCCGCCCGCGCCGCCGCCGCCGACCTGCTGGGCGCGGCATGAAGCCGGTCGCGCAGCTCAGCGAAGCGGAGGCCAGGGCGGAACTCGCGCGCCTGGCCGAGGCCATCGCGCGCGCCGACCATGCCTATTACCGGCACGACGCGCCGGTCATAACCGATGCCGAGTACGACGCGCTGCGCCGGCGCAATAATGAAATCGAGTTGCGTTACCCGGCGCTGGTCCGCCCGGATTCGCCGTCGCTCCGGGTCGGCGCGGCAGCGGCCGGCGGGTTTGCCAGGCTGCGCCACGGCGCGCCGATGCTGTCGCTGGGCAACGTGTTTTCCGCCGAGGATTTTGCCGAGTTCTGCGCCCGCGCGCGCCGCTTTCTCGGCATCAAGGAAGGCGGGGGCATCAGGGAAGGCGGGGGTATCAGGGAAACCGGCCTGCGTTTTGTCGGCGAACCCAAGATCGACGGCCTGTCCATCAATCTGACCTATGAAGAAGGCAGGTTCGTGCGCGGCGCGACGCGCGGCGACGGGTTCGAGGGCGAGGATGTCACCGCGAACCTGCGCACCCTCCGCTCGCTGCCGGCCAGGCTCAACGGCCGCGCGCCGGCACGCATCGAGATCCGCGGCGAGGTGTTCATGACCAAGGCCGACTTCCTGGCGCTGAACGCGGCGCAGGAAGCGGCCGGCGAGCGGCTGTTCGCCAATCCGCGCAACGCCGCCGCCGGCAGCCTGCGCCAGCTCGATCCGCGCATCACCGCGCAGCGCCCGCTCGGCCTGTTCGCCTACGCGGTGGGGCAGACCAGCGCGCCGGTCGCGCGCACCCATTGGGACTATCTGGCGCAGCTCACGGACTGGGGGTTCGCGGTCAATCCGCTGTCGCGGCTGCTCGCCGACGAATCCGCCGCCGCCGCCTTCCAGGCCGAGATCGCCGCCGCGCGCGCCGGCCTTGCCTATGACATCGACGGGGTGGTGTACAAGATCGACGATCTCGGGCTGCAGGAGCGGCTGGGCTATGCCGGGCGAGAGCCGCGCTGGGCGACGGCGTGGAAGTTCCCGGCCGAGCAGGCGACCACGGTGCTGGAGGACATCGTCGTCCAGGTCGGCCGCACCGGGGCGCTGACGCCGGTGGCGCGGCTGCAGCCGGTGAATGTCGGCGGCGTGCTGGTGACGCGCGCGACGCTGCACAACGAGGACGAGATCGCGCGCAAGGACGTGCGCATCGGCGACACCGTGATCGTGCAGCGCGCCGGTGACGTGATCCCGCAGATCCTCGGCGTGGTCCCCGGGCGCCGGCCGGCCGGCGCCCGGCCCTACACGTTCCCGGACCGTTGCCCCGCCTGCGGCAGCCTCGCCGTGCGCCCGCCGGGCGAGGTGGTGCGACGTTGCACCGGCGCCCTGATCTGTCCGGCGCAGGCGGAGGAACGGCTGATCCACTTCGCTTCCCGTCCCGCCTTCGACATCGACGGCCTGGGGGAGAAGACCATCCGGGAGTTCATGGCCGCCGGGTTGCTGCGCAGCGCCCCCGACATCTTCCGCCTGCCCGCGCACGAGGCAGAGATCGCCGGGCGCGACGGGTGGGGCGAGGTGTCGGCCCGCAACCTGGTGCGCGCCATCGCGGCACGGCGGAATATTCCACTTCATCGTTTCATTTACGCGCTCGGAATAAGGCGGATCGGCGAAGCCAATGCCCGGCTGCTGGCGCGCCACTACGGCAGTTTCGCCGCCTGGCGCGCGCAGATGCTGGCGGCGGTGCAGGTCGGCGCCGAGGCGCGCAGCGACCTGGCCAACATCGTCGGCATCGGCCCGGCGATCGCCGAGGCGCTGGCGGAGTTCTTCGCCGAGCCGCGCAACGTCGCGACCCTCGACGCACTGGCCGACCAGTTGGTCATCGCGGACGCGGCAGCGGAGGCCGGCGGCGACGGGCGGCTCGCGGGCAAGGTGGTGGTGTTCACCGGAACGCTGGCCACCATGACGCGGCCGGAGGCGAAGGCGCTGGCGGAGCGACTCGGCGCCAGGGTGACGGACAGCGTGTCCCGCCGCACCGACCCCGTGGTAGCCGGGCCGCATCCCGGCTCGAAGGTTCGCCGCGCCGCGGAACTGGGTATTGCCGTGCTGTCGGAACCGGAATGGCGCGATCTCGCGGAACTGTGATTATGCTACAAACTGGGAATATAACATCAGGTTCACGAAACCGAGATAAAGTCGGTACGGTTCGGCTTGCTTCTTTGATACAGGTTGCAGTGAATCGCGAACCGCGGCATCGTTTGAGGAATGGACCTGAGCCGTCCTTCCCCGTCGCCCGACCGCCCGGCACCGCCGCGCGTGCTGCTGGTCGAGCATCCGACGGCATTGGCGGCCAGCGCGGCGGTCGCGCTGAAGGCGGCCGGCATGGACGTGGAAATCGCCGCGACCCAGGCGGAGGCCATGTACCTGATGGATCACTTCCGTCCTGGCGTCGTCCTGCTGCACGCTGACGCGGGCCGGCCCGCGGCGGCGGACCGCATGGCGCCGTTCGTGTGCGGCAGCGCCTGCGGGGTCATCGTCGTGCTGGCCAAGAACAGCGAGGCGGCCCGCATCGAGAGCCTGGACCGCGGCGCGGACGACGTGCTGTGGGCCGAGGGGCCGGTCGCCGAACTCGCGGCGCGCGTGCGGGCGCTGCATCGGCGGGTGGCGCGTCCGGTCGCCGCGCCGGCCTATGAGCCATACCCGCCGATCATGCTGGACCAGGGGCATCGCTGCCTGGTCGGCCCGCAGGGCGAACGCACGCCGCTGAGCGAGGCGGAATTCATGGCCCTGGAAACGCTGCTCGACGCCGATGGTGCGCCGGTCTCGCGCGAGTGGCTGGGGCGGGTGGCGCTGAAGCGTCTGCCGCATTCCGAGGACCGCAGCGTCGATCAGCTGGTGCTGAAGCTGCGGCGGAAACTGGCTGCGGTCGGCGCGTCGGAGCGGACCATCCTGTCGGCGCGCCGGCAGGGCTACGTGATCGCCGATCCGTCACGCTTCCACACCCTTCCCCCTGGGTCCGCGACGGCAAAAGCGGCGAAGACCCTGGCGCCGGTCGGCGACTGACGCGATTCAGGCGGCCGTGACCAGCGGGCGTTCCCTGGCGGCCATCCGCACCAGCCAGGGCGCCGGCACCGGCTGATCGGCCACCCCACCATCCACCGCATCGAACAAGGCCTGCACGTCGGACGCGGTGGCCAGCTCCTGCCCGGCGGCGTCCAGCAGGCGCCGTTCCCCCTTCCCGACCACCAGCAGCATCGCATCCCTGCCGCCGCCCGCCGGCTCCAGCAGCAGGCAGGCGGCATCGCCGGTGAGCCGTCCCGGCGTCCACGTCATGTCCCGCGCCCGGCACCACGCCGCCAGCAGCAGCAAGTCTGACTGCGTCAGCACCAGCCCCTCCCTGTCATGCATTCGATTTGTCGTTATTGACAACACGTGCATATTGGCACAGTTCGCGGCGCAAATGGTTAACGCCAGCCGGTTTCAGCCGGTCAGGCGGGCGCAGGCGCGGTCGAGCCAGGCCTGCTGCGCCGCCGCCAGCGCCGGGCCGACCTCCGCCAGCACGCGGGCATGGTAGGCGTCGAGCCAGGCGATCTCGTCCAGGGTCAGCAAGGCCGGCTCGATCAGCGCGCGGTCGAACGGCGCCAGCGTCAGGGTCTCGAAGCCGAGGAACGGCCGCGACGCCTCCGCCAGCCGCGCCGGCTGCACCAGCAGCAGATTCTCCAGGCGGATGCCGTAGCGGCCGGGCGCATAGAACCCCGGCTCGTCCGACAGGATCATGCCGGGCGCGAGCGGCACCGGCCTCGCCAGCCGCGACAGGCTCACCGGGCCTTCGTGGACCGACAGATAGCTGCCGACGCCGTGCCCGGTGCCGTGGTCGAAATCCAGCCCCTCCTGCCACAGCGCGTGGCGGGCGAAGCCATCGAGATGCGCCCCGGCCACCCCCTGCGGGAACAGCAGCGTGGCGATGGCGATGTGGCCTTTCAGCACGCGCGTGAAACGGTCGCGCAGCTCCTCCGGCGGCCGCCCGGTGCCGGTCCAGATGGTGCGCGTCACATCGGTGGTGCCGTCCGGGTACTGCGCACCCGAGTCGATCAGATACAGCTCATCGGCGCGGATCGGCCGGTTGCTGTCGGCATCGACGCGGTAGTGCATGATCGCGCCATGCTCGCCGGCCGCCGAGATGGCGGGGAAGCTCTCGCCACGAAAATCCGCCACCGCCGCGCGGAAGGCGAGCAACTGCGCCGCGGCGCTGATTTCCGTCTCCCGCTCCGGCGCGGTGGCGAGCCAATGCAGGAACCGGCACAGCGCCACGGCGTCGCGGCGGTGCGCGGCGCGCGCGCCGTCCTGCTCCACCGGGTTCTTGCACGCCTTGGGCAGCAGGCACGGGTCCATGCCGGCGCTGACCGTTGCCCCCGCCGCGCGCAGGCGCTGCGCGAACCAGACCGGCGCATGCGCCGGATCGACGCGCACCCGCCGCCCGGCCAGCGCCGCCAGCGCCGCCGGCAGCGCCGCGCGGTCGGCCAGCGTCACCCCCTCGCCGAGCCAGGCGCGCGTCGGCGCCGGCAGCTTGTGGCGGTCCATGAACAGCGTCACCGCGCCGTCCGCGGCGATCAGCGCGAAGCCGAGCGCGAACGGCGTGTACGGCACGTCGCTGCCGCGGATGTTGAGCAGCCAGGCGATCGCCGCCGGGTCGGACAGCACGGCCGCGTCCTCGTGCGCGCCGCGCAGGGCGCCGGCGATATCGGCGCGCTTCTCGGCGCTCGACCGGCCGGCGAAGGCCAGCGGGTGCGGCTCCGCCGGGTGCAGCGGCGGGCCGGGCCGGTCGCGCCACAGCGCGTCGATCGGATTTGGCTCGGTCGGCACCATCGTCAGGCCGGCATCCAGAAACCGCTGCAGCGTCTCGTCGGCCAGCAGCCAGGGATCGTAGCCGATGCGCGCCCCGGCCGGCGCGGCGGCGGCGAGCCATTGCGCCGGCGGCTCCTGCGTGACGTGCCGGCGCTGCCACAGCGCCGCATCGGTCTGCGCCGCCGCCTGCAGCACGTAGCGTCCATCGACGAACAGCGCCGCCTGCTCCGCCAGCACGACGGCAAGCCCGGCGCTGCCGGTGAACCCGGCGAGCCAGGCGAGCCGCTCGGCGCCCGGCGGCACGTATTCGCCCAGGTGCTCGTCGGCCCGCGGCACCAGGAACCCGTGCAGCCCGAGCCGGGCCAGCGCCGCACGGAGATCAGCGAGATGCGAGGAGGTCATGCGGACTGTTCCTGTCAGGTGTCGCTAAAAAGTCATAGCTCACGGCGTTGCGGTGCGCCTGACGCATAGCTGGCGCGGCATTCCATCCGTTCTGATGCCACCGCCGCGCCCTTATGTTGCACTGCGAAAAGCCGGACGGACATCGCGACGATCCCGGGCGTCCGGCTGTGGTGAGAGAGGATATTGAGACCATGTCTGCGCATGTTGCCAATGATGGCATGACGTTTCTGCTGCCGGGCGGTTCGCGCGCCGAGCCTCGCCGCGGCGGCGTTCTGGCCGGCCGGGTGCGAGGCGCCCTGCGCTGGGTGGCGGAGATGCCGCGCCGCCGGGCCGTGCTGGAAGAGCTGACCCGGCTGTCCGACCGCGAACTGGCTGATATCGGCATGACCCGCGGCGACCTGCCGCGCGTGTTCGACCCCGCCTTCGCCGCCAGCCGCAACCTCGCCCGCCGCGCGGGTTGCTGACACTCTAGCCCCGGCCGCGGCGCGGCGGACGATCACGTCCGGGTGCGCTCGCGGCCGGCGGTGTAGAGGCCGCTCGCCGCGATGATGGCAGCGCCGATCAGTGTCGCCGTCGCCGGCCGGGCACCGAACACCAGATAGCCGAGCAGCGTGGACCAGATCAGCTGCAGATAGGAGAACGGCGCCAGCAGCGAGGCCGGCGCCAGCCGGTACGCCAGCACCACCATCCACTGCCCGCCCGATGCCACCACGCCGATCAGCAGGCTGAGCACAAGGTCCGTCCGCGTCGGCAGCCGGGCGTCGAACGGCAGCAGCAGGCTGAGCAGCAGCAGCCCGCTCGCCGCCGTCCAGACCAGCGTCGTCGTCGGCCGCTCGGTGGCGGCGAAGCGGCGCGTCAGCACCATCGCGAACGCCCAGGTCAGCGCCGACAGCAGCGGGAACGCGGCGCCCGGCTGGAACGCGCCGCTGCCCGGCTGTGCCGCCAGCATCGCACCGGACAGCCCCACCGCCAGCGCGATCCAGCGTCGCAACCCGACCGTCTCGCCCAGCATCGGCACCGCGAGCGCCGTGATGAGCAGCGGCGAGACGAAGTTGATCGCCGCCGCGTCGGCCATCGGCAGCACCCTCAGGCCGTACATGAACAGCACCGCCGAGATCACGACGGCAACCCCGCGCAGCGCCTGCTGCACCGGGCGGCGCGTGCGCAGCAGGTCCGCCCCGCCGCGCACCGCCGGCAGCAGCGCCACCAGCACGAACACCAGATAGCGCACCCACGCGATCTCGATCGGCGGCAGCGTGCGGGCGAGGTACTTCGCCGTGACGTCGGAGGCGGAGAACAGCACCGTGGCGCCGAGCAGCAGCGCTATCCCGCGCGCCCGGTCATCCGCCCGCACCATGCCGGCAGGCAGCACGCGCAGGGCGAGGCCGGGCAGGCGGGCGAACGGGATCGGGCGCACAGTCCCGTCTAACACGGACGCCCGCGCAACAGGGCTGTCTTTCAGGCATGCGCGATCCGCCATGCCACGGCGAGCAGATCGAACAGATCGAGCAGTCGCGCGACGTAATGGTCGCGGACCGCGAAGCCGGGCGCCGCCGGATCGTTGGCCTGCCGCTCCAGGCTAACGATCAGCCGCAGCAGCCGCGCGCGATGCAGGCCGAGGCGGCGTTGCAGCGGATCGGCGACGACGCCGGCGAAGGCGGCCAGGGTGCTGCCGGCCAGCAGCAGCCCGCCGGTCATGCCCGTGACCAGGCCGGGCGACGGCGTCGCCGGGAACAGCCCGTACCACACGCCGCCCAGCGCCGCGCCGAGCGGGAACGACGCCACCGCCGCCTGCTGCGCCCACAGCGCGGCAAGTGTCGGCCCGAGCGTGACGAGGCCGGGCGTCAGCTTGTTGAACGCGAGCGCGCCGGCGCCGAGGCTCGCCAGCCCGGTCGTGAGTTCGGCGGCGGCGGCGCGGCTGCCGGCATAGACCGCCATCGCCTGCCCGAGCCGCGCGCGGAACGCCGCATCGTCGCCGCGCCGGCCGATTTCGACCAGCACGGGCTGCAGCGCCGCGGCCAGCGCCGGGTCAGCCAGGATCGCCTCGGCCAGCGCGTCGCGCGTCGCCGCGCGCGGCCCGTCGCGCGCCGGCAGCTCCAGCAGGTCGGTGCGGATCAGCCAGTCGATTTCGCGCGCGACCGCGGTGCGCAGCAGCAGATGCGCGCCGGCCAGCCGCGCCCCGAGCCGCGGCGCACCGAGCCGCCGCACCGCCCCGCCGGCCAGCCGGAGGCCGAGTTGCGGCGCCGCCAGCGTCAGGTTGGCGGGCGCGCGCAGCATGTCCCAGCCGAGGGCGGCGCGATGGATTGCCAGCGCCCCGCGCAGCGCGAAATGCCGGTCGACAAAGCCATCGACGCGGGCGCGCCGCGCCGCGAAATAGCGCGCCAGCCCCGCGCGCACCGCCCGCTCCGCCAGTGCGCGGTCCGGCAGCCCCCGATGGTCCGCCACCTGCGGCCCGGTCATTGCGCCGGATCAAGGCCCCGGCATTGTGCGCCGCGATAAGCTGTACCGCCACGCAAACGGAGCCTCGGCATGGACGCCTCCTCACTCACCCGCGAAGGCTATGAGCGGCTGATCGCGCATGGCGCGGGGCTGCCGGCGGCGCCGACCGCGGTGGTGCATCCGTGCGACGCGCCCTCGCTCGGCGGCGCGATGGCGGCGGCCAGGGCGGGGCTGATCGTGCCGCTGCTGGTCGGGCCGGAGGCGCGCATCCGCCGCGCCGCGACCGAGGCGGGCATCGACATCGCCGGCGTTGCGATCGTCGATACGCCGCACAGCCATGCCAGCGCCGCGCAGGGTGTCGCGCTGGTGCGCGCCGGCCGGGCGACGGCGCTGATGAAGGGCAGCCTGCATACCGACGAACTGCTCGAAGCGGTGGTCGATCGCGACAGCGGCATCCGCACCGAGCGGCGGATCAGTCACGTTTTCGTGATGGACGTGCCGACCTATCCCAAGCCGCTGTTTATCACCGACGCCGCAGTGAACATCGCGCCGCGGCTGGACGAGAAGGTGGACATCGTGGTCAACGCCATCGGCCTCGCGCACGCCATCGGCATCGCGCGGCCGAAGATCGCCATCCTGTCGGCGGTGGAGACGGTGAGCGCGAAAATTCCCTCCACCATCGACGCCGCGGCGCTGTGCAAGATGGCCGAGCGCGGGCAGATCACCGGCGGCGTGCTGGACGGTCCGCTGGCGTTCGACAACGCCATCAGCCGCGAGGCGGCGGCGATGAAGGGCATCGTCTCGCCGGTGGCGGGCGATGCCGACATCCTGCTGGTGCCGGACCTGGAGGCGGGCAACATGCTGGCGAAGGAACTGACCTTCCTGGCCGGCGCCGAGGCGGCGGGGCTGGTGCTCGGCGCGCGGGTGCCGATCATCCTGACCAGCCGCGCCGATTCGGTGCGCACGCGGCTGGCCAGCGCCGCCGTCGCCGCGATCTACAGCCATGCGCGGCGTGCCCTGACCATGCCGGCGGAGTGACGCCGTGGACGGCGTGATCCTGGTCATCAACGCAGGCTCCTCCTCGATCAAGTTTTCCGTCTTCGGTCGCGACCTGCAAGCCGGGCCGCACGGCCAGGTGGAGGGCATCGGCACCGCGCCGCGCCTGTCGGTGCCGGGGATCGCGGAGCGGCGGCTCGACCCAGCCGCGGTCGCCGACCACGAGGGCGCGATGCGGGTCATCCACGACTGGCTGACGGCACACCACGCCGGCGAGCGCAGCGTGGCCGCGATCGGGCACCGCGTCGTGCACGGCGGGCGCCGCTTCACCGGGCCGGTCGGCATCGATGCCGCGGTGCTGGCGGACCTGCAGGATCTGGTGCCGCTGGCGCCGCTGCATCAGCCGCACGCGCTCGCCGCCATCCGCGCGGCGATGGCGGCGGCGCCGGAGGTGAAGCAGGTCGCCTGCTTCGACACCTCGTTCCACCGCACCCAGCCGCGTCTCGCGCAACTGTTCGCGCTGCCGCGCGCGCTCAGCGACGCGGGCGTGCTGCGCTACGGCTTCCACGGCATTTCCTATGAATACATCGCGCGCCGGCTGCCGGCGGTGGCGCCGGAGGTCGCGCGCGG
>JAJZVE010000138.1 GCA_021845835.1 Pseudomonadota bacterium
CCGCCACGCCGGCCGCAGCCGGGGCGGGGGAGGGGGCGGCCCCGGATCGAGCCCGAAATGCCGCATTCTGCGCCGCCCGCCGAATTGCCGCCGGCGCCGTCCGGTGGCGTCCTGCCCCGGCTCGCGTTCGACTTCAGCGATCTCGAGGCGGCCATGGCGGCAGCCGATGCCGCGATCCGCGAGACCAGGATCAGCCTCGATCGAATCCGTCAGGCCGGCCGGTCGGAGTAGGAACTACTTCGACCGGTGGTGCGCCCTGGGGAGCAGGTGAAACCTATACGGTTCAGCGGAATGACCCGGCGTTCGTCTCGAACAACGCCGCGCAGGAGGTCGCTGTCAGTCGGCAGCCGCCTTCATCTGCTCGCCGCCATGTCGGTAGAGCGCCTGGGCAGCGGCGACGCCTGCGCCGAGGCGGATGTCGAGGCCGAGATCGGCCATGCACATCTCGGCAACGGCAAGGCCGGAGAGCGCCATCGCATCGGTGAGCATGCCGAGATGACCGATGCGGAAGACCTGCCCGGCGACATCGCCGAGCCCCGCACCGAATGCCATGCCGTAGCTCTCGGCGGCGTGGGTGACGATGCGCGCGGGGTCGAACCCGTGTGGGACGCGAATGGCGGTGACCGAGTTCGAATAGAGCTCGGGTGCTGCGGCGCACGGTGCCAGGCCCCAAGCGGCGACCGCAGCGCGCACGCCATTGGCGATCCGGGCGTGACGGGCGAAGACGTTGTCTAGCCCTTCATCGAGCAGCATCCGGCTCGACAGCGCGAGCCCGTTCAAAAGTCCGACCAGCGGCGTGTAGGGATACCCGTTCGCGACGTTGGTGGCCTGCATATCGTCGATATTGAAGAAATTACGCGGGAGTTTAGCATCCCCGCTGGCCGCGAGGGCCTTCTCGCTGAAGGCGGTGATGGCGAGGCCAGGGGGCAGCATGAAGCCCTTCTGCGAGCCGGTCACCGCGACGTCGACGCGCCAGTCATCAAATTCGAACGGCATCGAGCCGATCGAGCTGACACCATCGACGAGGAGCAGCGCATCATGGCTGGCCTCATCCACCACCCGGCGCAGGCCGGCAATGTCGGAGACCACGCCGGTCGCGGTTTCGTTATGGGTGGCGAGCACGGCCTTGATCCGGCCCGCTTTGTCCTCGTGCAGGAGCTCGGCGAAGCGGGGAAGTGGAATCCCCTCGCCCCATGTCACGTCGATCTGGATGACTTCGAGGCCGAAGCGCCGGCACATCTTGATCCAGCGGTCGCTGAACATTCCGTTGCGGGCGGCGAGGACGGTGTCGCCGGCGCTGAGCGTGTTGGAGATCGCGGTTTCCCACCCGCCGGTTCCCGTCGAGGGGAAGATGAAGATTTCGCCACGCTCCGCCTTCATCACGCCGCGGCAGCCGGCGAGCGCCGCTTTCAAGATCGGCGCAAAAGCCGGCGACCGGTGATCCATGGTCGGCATGTCGCACGCCTTGCGGATCACTTCGGGAATATTCGTCGGCCCGGGGATGAAGACAGGGTTTTGCAGGCTCATCGGACGGATCCTTCGTCGGTTGCGCGAGATATAGAGAGCCGCCCGGCAGCGCACAATTTTTTTGAAAATGTTTTTCAAAATCGTGATTTCGGCAGAAAGACGAGTTGAATCATCGGGTTGTTTTTTTCATCATGAGAGAACTGCTCGATTAGGAGGACCGATGACGAGGCCGCCCGAGACTGCTGGCACCGAACGCCGCGCCCGCGGACGCCCGCGCGCATGGGCCGACACGACCAATCAGAACCAGATCAAGTCGCTCGATCGCGCCATGGAGGTGCTGAAGCGGCTGAGCGAAATGGGCAGCGCGACGCTCTCCGACCTGGCCGCGGCGCTTGGCCAGTCGCCGGCCAGCGTCTACCGCGTGTTGTTCACGCTGGAGGTGCGCGACATCGTCGATTTCGAGGCCGTGAGCCAGACCTGGCATATCGGCGCGGGCGCCTTTCTGATCGGCTCGCGCTTCCTGAGGCGGACATCGCTGGTGGAGCGCGTACGACCAGCACTCCGGACCCTCATGGAGCGAACCGGCGAGACGGCGAGTCTCGGCATCGAGCGGAACGGACTGATGCTGTTCGTCAGCCAGGTCGAGACCCATGCGAACATGCGAGCCTTCTTTCCACCAGGGACGACGTCGCCAATGCATGCTTCGGGGATCGGCAAGGCGCTGCTCGCGGCGATGGACGAAGGGCGGCGTGACGCGATCATCGCCCGCCACGGGCTCGCAGGCTTCACCGCGAACACACTGACCACGCGAGACACGCTGATAGCCGACCTCGCGGCCGCGCGCGCGCGCGGCTATGCGGTGGATGCCGAGGAGCGGGACGACGGCATGCGGTGTATCGCCGCGCCAATTTTCGACATGCATGGCGAGGCGGTGGCCGGGCTGTCGATCTCTGGACCATCTTCGCGGATGCCTAATTCGGCGATTTCCGGCCTCGCTTCATCGGTGATGGAGGCGGCGCAGGCGGTGACCGCTGGGATCGGCGGCCGGCGACATGATTGAGTGCGGGGAATCTTCTTTGGCCGTATTCGGCACGCGGACGAGGTCATGCGCGCGGCATCGCCCGAAATCCTCCAGCACCCGATCGTTTAGCTTGAAACGGAAATTTAAGAGCCCGAACCTGAAAGGTAGTGTGGCTATCGTTGAAAGTGCGATTTTGCGTGTGTGCAGGTGGATATGGGCGAGGAACGTCGTCATAGAGGGTATTACTGAACCGATTGTTTGAAATAGGATACGCCCGCCCAGCTTCGCCCTGTTCGGCACCCGGGCTGAGGCAACGCCGGAAACCTATGAGCGTTATCTGGTCAACAGCTTACGCGAGCAGTTTGGCCTGCCCGGCACCCGATCCGCCTCGCCCTGCGCGGCACCAAAAAACCTGACGCCGAGGACCGACCGTCAGGCCCTGTAGACGGTCGGAAACCAGTCCTCGCGCAGTTTCTGGCCATCGGTCATGCCGTGCCCCGGAAACGGCGGCGAAGTCCGCCCCGGCCGCGTGACATAGCGCGCGTCATCGCCCAACAGCCGCAGCGAAAACGCTCGCCGACGCGTTGCCGCATTGTTGCCGCGCGCGCCGTGAAGCGTCCTGTAGCTGAACGCAACTGCGTCGCCCGGTTCCATCGGCCATTCCATTACCCGGAATTTCTCCGGCTCCGCGTCGGGATCGGGGACAGGCATATAGGCGTCGGCATCCGGATAGAAATTCTCCTCCGAAAGCCAGCGCGTCGGCAGCACCAGCTTCGGCCATTTGTGCGACCCGGCAACGCAGCGCAGCGACGCCTCCCTGACCGGGTCCATCGGCGACCAGAAACTGACCGTCTGCTCGCCCTCGACAAAATAATATGGGCTGTCCTGATGCCATGGGGTTGGTTTCGACGTGCCGGGTTCCTTCACCAGAACATGGTCATGAAACACCTGAACGCTCCGCGATTTCATCAGCCGCGCCGCCACCTCCGCCGCCCGCGACTCCCGGATCACCCTCTCGAATTCCGGAATCCGGGTCCAGTTGCAGTAATCGTCGAAAAACCGGCCGCTCTCACCCGCTTTCAGGTTCTCGGCGGCATAGGGGCCAGGCTCGTTCATATTGCGCTCGATCCCGGCGCTCAGCACATCGACCCAATCCTTGAACACTCCCCGCACCAGAACGACGCCATCGCGCTGAAACGCGTCGATCTGATCCTGATTCAGCAAATTTCCAGTACCCATGCCATTCAACTCCCGATCCGGTGCTGCAACAGAACTGCCGCAATCCAATAATAGTTTCAAATAATATTAATTTATCATAGATATAAATTCATGTTATCCATAACACTCCGGCAAATAGAATATGCGGTGGCGATCGAGCAGCACCGAGGCATCTCATCAGCTGCCGCGGCGCTTCACGTCTCCCAGCCTGCGCTCTCGGCCGCCATTGCTCAACTGGAGGCCCATCTGGGCCAGATCCTGTTCATCCGGCGCAAAGGCTGCCCCTGCATGCCAACCGCATTCGGCCGGAGTTTTCTGGAGGAAGCCGCGCGCATTCTGGCAAGCGTGGAAACATTGATCACCCCCGGCCCCCACCACGCCAATTCCCGACGCCCCGTGGTGATCGGCTGCTTCGAGGATCTCGCTCCCATGATCCTCGCGCCGATGCTGCTATGCCTGCGCGATCTCCACCCTGAAACACCAGTTACAACCCGTGTCGGCGGCTTCGAGATGCTGTCGGAGCAGATGCAGCTTGGCCAGATAGATTTCGCGATTACCTACGATCTCGGGCTGGACGAGCGGTTCACCCGCCGCCAGGTCGCCTTGGTTCAACCTCATGCCATCGTTGCCGCCGACCACAGACTTGCCGTGAACGGCACCGTCAGTCTCGCGGAACTGGCTGCGGAACCCCTGATCTTGGCCGATCAGGATCGCAGCATCCGCCACATGATCGACCTGTTCCGCCAGCGCGGCCTTTCGCCGGAGATGATCCATCGTGCAGCCTCTCTCGAAATCATGCGCAGTCTCGCCGGCAATGGTTTCGGTGTCGGCCTTTCTTACACGCGGCCCCAGACCCGGCAGAGCTACGATGGCAAACCTCTGGCCCTGCTGAGCCTGTCCGAACCCGAGATTGCGGAACCCGTGATCGTCGCCAGCCTCGTGCTCAGGCGGCCATCCCGCTTCGATGACGATCTGGCCGATGCCGTCGCATCCCTACACGGCCTTGCCAGCGGCCATTCGCCGCCCTGAGCATTTGGCGATACGCTGACCCCATCAAACGGGTCTTACAATCCGAATCGAGGAGATCCAGCATGGTGCGATTTCCGGTCCCGGAGATCCGTTACAAGCCGTTCCGACCCTCCAGGATCGGGTGGCGCGTCAGTCAGGTGCCGAAGGTGATGCCCTTGAGCTGGTAGAGCTGGCGGAGCAGGCGGAGGATCAGGTCGACCTCCGATGACGGATCGTGCTTGCGGGTGCTCATGATGATCGGAGAGACGGCTGCGGGGGCATCCAGCGGGCGATAGGCGACGTTGTCGCGCCGCAGGTGCTGCACGCAGGCCGGGACGATGCACACGCCGCTTCCCGCCGCGATGAGGCCGAGTGCCGTTTGCAGTTCGCGCACCTCGTGCAGCGCGGCGGGGCGCAGCCCGGCCTCGCGGAACAGGGCGAGGACCTGGTCGGCATAGCTTGGCCGCGGCGCCTTTGGGTAGACGATGAGCGGCTCGGCCTGGAGTTGGGCCAGGGTGAGTGCGGCCGAACCCTGGCTGAGCGGGCCGGAGCGCGGCACCGCGACGATGAGGTGCTCGTTGCGCAGCAGCCGGCGCTCGAGGGCCGGGTCCTCGAAGGGGATGCGGCCGAAGCCGACATCGATCCGCCCCTCGCGCAGCGCCGCCATCTGTTCGAGCGAGGTGAGTTCCTGCAGCGTCAGCACCACGCCGGGCCGCGCCTCGCGGAAGCGGCGGATGACTTCCGGCAGGTAGCCATAGAGCGTCGAGGCGACGAAGCCGACGCGCAGGTGCCGCCGCTCGGCCGTGGCGAGGCGCTGGGCCATGGCGCGGATGCCATCGACCCGTTCCAGCACGTCCACCGCCTGGTCGAAGACCAGCCGGCCGGCCTCGGTGAGGCGGATCGGCCGGCTGCCGCGCTCGATCAGCGCGATACCGAGCTCCTCCTCGAACTGCTGGATTTGCCGGCTCAGCGGCGGCTGGGCGATGTTCAGCCGCGCCGCCGCGCGGGTGAAGTTCCGCTCGCGCGCGACTTCGACGAAATAGCGCAGCTGCCGCATCTCCATCGATACCTCCAAGGTATTGAAGCGACCAATTCAGTCTTGGACGCCGCAGTTAAGGAGGGTTTACGCCTGTTCTCAACAGAAAACTGACAAGCCGGGTATTGCCCCGACCGATCCGGGCGCCGGCCGCAGCGAGGAACTGGACATGCAGGAAAACGTGATGCGTGCGATCGAGACAGCGCTCGACGACCGGCCGGCGGACGGGGTGTTCAGGGTCAGCCGCGACATCTTCACCGACCCCGAGATCTTCGAGCTGGAGATGAAGCATATTTTCGAGGGTAACTGGATCTATCTTGCCCACGAAAGCCAGATTCCGCAGCCGAACGACTATCTGACGCTGCATATGGGCCGCACGCCGGTGGTGATCGCGCGGGACCGCAAGGGCGCGCTGCGCGCCTTCGTCAATGCGTGCAGCCATCGCGGCGCCATGCTCTGCCGGCACAAGCGGGCCAGCAAGGCGACCTTCACTTGCCCGTTCCATGGCTGGACCTTCAGCAATACCGGCCGCCTGCTCAAGGTGAAGGACCCCGAGAATGCCGGCTATCCCGAAGGGTTCAACACCGATGGCTCGCATGATCTCACCCCGGTGGCGCGGTTCGAGTCCTATCGCGGTTTCCTGTTCGGCAGCCTGAACCCGGACGTGCAGCCGCTGGCCGCGCATCTCGGCGATGCGGCGCGGATGATCGACCTGATCGTCGACCAGTCGCCGCAGGGGTTGGAGGTGCTGCGCGGCAGCTCGACCTATGTCTATGACGGTAACTGGAAGCTCCAGACCGAGAACGGCGCGGATGGCTATCATGTCAGCGCGGTGCACTGGAATTACGCCGCCACCACCAGCCGGCGGAAGACCGAGGCGCGGGTGGACAATGTGCGGGCGATGAGCGCAGGCGGCTGGGCGCGCCAGGGCGGCGGGTTCTATTCGTTCGAGAACGGTCACCTGCTGCTGTGGTCGCAATGGGAAAACCCCGAGGACCGGCCGATCTGGGACCGCCGCGAGGAACTCGCCGCGACAATGGGTGCGGCGCGGGCCGAGTGGATGGTGCAGCGCTCGCGCAATCTCTGCCTCTATCCGAACGTTTACCTAATGGATCAGTTCGGCTCGCAGATCCGCCAGTTCCGCCCGCTCTCGGTCGATCGCACGGAGGTGACGATCTACTGCATCGCCCCGGTGGGCGAGGCGCCGGAGGCGCGGGCGCGGCGCATTCGTCAATACGAGGATTTCTTCAACGCGAGCGGCATGGCCACGCCGGACGACCTTGAGGAGTTCCGCTCGTGCCAGATGGCCTATCAGGGCCGGGCCGCGCGCTGGAACGACATGTCGCGCGGGGCGGCGCACTGGATCGAGGGGCCGGACGAGGCGGCGCGCGCGATCGGCATCGCGCCGCGGCTGAGCGGCCGGCGCACCGAGGATGAGGGTTTGTTCGTGATCCAGCACGCATTCTGGCGGGATGCGATGCGCCGCGCCCTCGGGCGCGAGGTTGCAACCGGAGACGCGTCATGAGCGCCGCGCTCGACAGCGCCGCCGCGCTGCATCGGCGGATCGCCGATTTCCTGTATCACGAGGCGCGCTGCCTCGATGACCGGGAGTGGGACGCCTGGCTCGCCTGCTATGCGCCGGATGCCGAATTCTGGATGCCCGCCTGGGATGATGACGACCGGCTCACCGAGGACCCGCAGACCGAGATCTCGCTGATCTGGTATGGCGACCGCGGCGGGCTGGAGGACCGGGTGTTCCGCATCCGCACCGATCGCTCGAGCGCGACCAGCCTGCCGGAGCCGCGAACCTCGCACAATATCAGCAATGTCGAGATCGTCGGGCGCGCGGGCGACACCGCAGAGATCCGGTTCAACTGGCTGACGCTGAGTTATCGCTACAAGACGACCGACCTTTATTTCGGCACCTCGTTCTACACGCTCGACCTTGCCGGCACGGCGCCGCTGATCCGGTGCAAGCGGGTCGTGCTGAAGAACGACTGCATTCACCAGGTTGTCGACATCTATCACATCTGAGCCGGAGGCCAGGCCATGACCGCGAGGATCGCGTTGAATTTCGAGGACGGCGTCACCCGGTTCGTCGATTGCCGGGCCGGCGAGACTGTGGCCGATGCCGCCTATCGCGAGGGGATCAACATTCCGCTTGACTGCCGCGACGGCGCCTGCGGCACCTGCAAGTGCCGCGTGCAGTCCGGCGCGTTCGATGCCGGATCGTATATCGAGGAGGCGCTCGATGCCGACGAGGCGGCGGCGGGCTTCGCGCTCGCCTGCCAGATGCGGCCGCGCTCGGATCTCGCGATCGACATTCTCGCCACCAGTGCGGCCTGCCGCACGGCGCCGCAGACGATCGAGGCGACGCTTTCCGCCGTCGAGATGTTATCGCCGACGGCGATCGGCTTCAGCGTCGAGACCGCGGCACCGCTCGGCTTCCTGCCGGGACAATATGTCAATGTCGGGATTCCCGGCACCGCGGAAACCCGCGCCTATTCCTTTGCCTCGGCGCCGGGGCGCACGCGGGCAACGTTCCTTGTCCGCAACATCCAGGAGGGGCGGATGAGCTTGTTCCTGCGCGGGGCGACGCCGGGGGTGCGGCTGTCACTCACCGGGCCGTCCGGCAGTTTCTACCTGCGCGATGTCGCCCGGCCGCTGCTGTTCCTCGCCGGCGGCACCGGCCTTGCGCCGTTTCTCGCCATGCTGGAGCACCTCGCCGGCGAGGGATGCGCGCAGCCGGTCCGCCTCGTCTATGGCGTGACCCGCGACGAGGATCTGGTCGGCTGCGACCGGCTCGATGCGTTTGCCGCCCGCCTGCCGGGCTTTCACTACCGCACCGTGGTTGCCGCCGAGGCGAGCGCGCATCCGCGCCGCGGCTATGTCACCGGGCATGTCGAGCCCGACTGGCTCAATGGCGGCGATGTCGATGTCTATCTCTGCGGGCCGCCGATGATGGTCGATGCCGTGCGCGGCTGGCTCGGCGGTGCCAGGGTGGCACCCGCCGCCTTCCATTACGAGAAATTCGCGCCCGCAACGGCGCCGCGGGCGGCGGCCTGAGATGGACCTCCAGGTGCATCCGGGCCGCTTTGCCGGCAAGGTCGCGGTGGTGACCGGGGCGGCGCAGGGGATCGGCCGTGCGGTCGCGCTGCGGCTGGCGGCCGAGGGGGCGGCGCTCGCGCTTGTCGACCGCGCCGCGCTGGTCGACGCCGTGCGCGACGAGGCGGCCGGTGCCGCCAGCGCCATCGCGCTGCACGAGGATCTCGAAACCTGGGAAGGTGCCGAGGCGGCGATGGCGGGCGCGCTCGCGCAATTCGGCCGGATCGACGTGCTGGTCAACAATGTCGGCGGCACGATCTGGGCGATGCCCTACGAGCGCTACGACGCGCCGCGCATCGAGGCGGAAATCCGCCGCTCGCTGTTCCCCACCCTCTGGTGCTGCCGCGCAGCGCTGCCGGCGATGCTCGCGGCACGGCAGGGGGCGATCGTCAATGTCTCGTCGGTGGCGACACGCGGCATCAACCGCGTGCCTTATGCCGCGGCGAAAGGCGGGGTGAACGCGATCACCACGTCACTCGCCTTCGAATGCGCCGAGCGCGGCGTGCGGGTCAATGCCGTCGCGCCGGGCTGGACCG
>JAJZVE010000139.1 GCA_021845835.1 Pseudomonadota bacterium
GCATGGTATGGCTCCCTTGGGGGTGAACCAGTGCCGCTGCGAACCGGTTGCGGCCGGCGACGTTGAGGCGCCGGCAGATCGCACACACGGGGGGACCAGCCATGCCGCGCAGCTACGGGAGCGGACTCGCGACCGGCATCGTCATCAGCGTGATCGCCGCGGCGCTGGCGCCGCTGTGGCGGCCGGCCGCGGCGCGCTACGGCCGGCAGGCGGCCAAGGCCGCGCTCAGGCAGGGGATGGTGGCCTACGAACTCGGCCGCGACCGGATCGCCGAACTCTCCGAGACGATGGACGACCTGATGGCGGAGGCGGCGCTGGAACACGCAGCCGCGGCGACGCAGGCGGAAGACACGCTCACGCCGCATGACGCGCCCGCGCCGCGTTGACCAGATAGGGGGTCAGACCGCCACCCAGCATCGCCGCCGCCTCCACGCCGCCGATCGGCGCCACGCCAAGCAAGGTGCGCAGGCCCGGCAGCAGCATCGCCGCCGCCTGCGCGGCGAGCGAGGCGGCAATGGTCATGGTCAGCGCGCGGTTGGGCGCCCGGCCCGGCCCCTGCGGGCGCACCGCGAAGGCCTGCAGCAACTGGGCGATGGTCAGGCTGCCGAACGCGACGCTGCGCGCCTGCCCCGGCCCGCGCGCCAGCAGGCTGGCCGCGAACGCGCCCGCCGCGATCACGCCGGCGTCCGCCGCCAGCCCGCGCAGCGCCGCCCCGTCCAGCACCGGCTCGTCGTGCGCAGGCGGCGGGCGCTGCATCAGCTCCGGCGACGGCGCCTCGCCGGTCAGCGCGATGCCGGGCAGCACGTCCGACACCAGGTTGATCCACAGCAGTTGCAGCGGCGCCAGCGGCACCGCCACCCCGGCGGCGGTGGCGGCGAGCACCAGCGTGATCTCGCTCAGGTTGGTGCCGAGCAGGTAGCGCGCCGCGCGCCGCACGTTGTCCCGCGCCGCGCGGCCGTGGCGCATGCCGGCGACCACGGTGGCAAGGCCATCCTCGGCGAGCACGATGTCAGCCACCTCGCGCGCCGCCGCCGCGCCCTCGCGGCCCATGGCGATGCCGACATCGGCCGCCTTCAGCGCCGGCCCGTCGTTCAGCCCGTCGCCGACCATCGCAACCGTCACGCCGGCGCGCTGCAACGCCTGCACGACGCGCAGCTTCTGCGACGGCGTGACGCGCGCGAACACGTCGGTCCGCCGCGCCGCCGCGGCCAGCGCCGTCTCGCCCAGCCCCTCCAGCGCCAGCCCGTCGATCACCCGCGGCCCGCCATCGGCGCCGCTCAGCCCGGCCGTCCGCGCCACCGCCCGCGCCGTTGCGATCTGATCGCCGGTCAGTACGAGGCAATGCACGCCGGCCGCGCGCAGCGCCGCCAGTTGCGCCGGCGCCTCCGCCCGCAGCGGATCGGCCAGACCGGCGAGGCCAAGAAACGTCAGATCCGCCACCCGGGCCGCCGTCCCCTCCGGCAGGGCGGCGCTGGCGAAGCCGAGCACGCGCAGCCCCTCGCACGCCATCGCCGCGTTCTGCGCCTCGACTTTGGCGCGCGCGGCGGCGTCGAGCGCGCACAGGTCGAGCACCTCGTCCGGGCTGCCCTTCACCGCGACCAGCGTGCCGCCGTCCGCCAGGCGGTGGAAGGTCGCCATGAACCGCCCGGCCTCGCTGCGATGCCGCACCGCGAGCCGCGGATGCGCCGCCCGCAGCGCCGCCACGTCGATCCCCGCCGCCTGCGCCCGCCGCAGCAACGCCGTCTCGGTGGATGAGCCGAGCAGCTCGCCCGCCCTGTCCAGCCGCGCATCGCTGCACAGCGCGCCGATCTCCAGCAGCCGCGCCTCGTCATCGGCCGCGGCGAGCGCGGCGACCGACATGCGGTTCTCGGTCAGCGTGCCGGTCTTGTCGAAACACACGACCTGCGCCGCCCCCAGCGTCTCCAGCGCATCCAGCCGCCGCACCAGCGCGCCCTCGCCCCGCATCGCCTCGACACCGCGGGCGAGCGCGGCGGTGGCGACGGTCGGCAGCCCCTCCGGGATCGCCGCGACGGCGAGCGAGACCGCGGTGGCCAAGGTCGGCGCGACGCCGAAGCCGCGCAGCATGCCGAGGCCGAACACCGTGCCGCAGGCCAGCAGCGACATCCCGATCAGCCGCCGCGCCAGCGCGCCGAGCTGCCGCTCCATCGGCGTCGGCGGCCGGACGGCGGTGCCGAGCAGGCGCTGGATGCGGCCCATCTCGGTGCGTGCGCCGGTGGCGACAGCGAGCGCGGTGCCGGTGCCGCCGGTCACCGCGGTGCCGCGGAACACCATGTTGCCACGCTCGGCGAGCGGCACGGCGGCGGCACCGAGCGAGGCCGCGGCTTTGTTGACCGGCAGGCTTTCGCCGGTCAGCATCGCCTCGTTGACCGACAGCTCGCGCGCCTGCACCAGACGGGCGTCGGCGGCGACCAGCGTGCCGGGGCGCAGCAACAGCAGATCGCCCGGCACCACCTCGGCGAACGGCACCTCACCCGGGCGGCCGTCGCGCATGACGCGGGCGGCGGCAGGCGGGCGGCTCAGACCGGCGATGCGCCGCTCGGAGCGGCTTTCCACCGCGAAGCCGAGGGCGCCGTTGAGCAGCAGCACGCCGCCGATTGCCACCGCCTCCGCCAGCGCGCCGGTCGCCAGCGAAACCGCGGCGGCGCCGGCCAGCAGCAGCACCGGCAGCGTCGCGAACTGGTCGGCGAAGATGGCGAGCGGCGCGCGCGGCTGCGGCCGCGGCAGCGCATTGCGCCCGATTTCCGCGAGCCGCACCCGCGCCGCCGCGGCGGTCAGCCCGTCGGCGGCGGAGGCGCCGAGCGTGGCGGCGAGGTCGGACACCTCCCGCGCGTGCCAGTCCGGCGCGGCGCCGGGGACGGCACCGCGGCCGCGCGCGGCCAGCGCCAGCCGCTCGACGATGCCGGCGAGCGGCAGCGCCGGATCGAACAGCACCAGCACATTGCCGGTGCGCGGGCTGGCGCTGGTGCGATGCACGCCGGGCAGCGCCGCCATCGCGGACTCGACGGCGGCAGCGAGCGGCGGCGCCCGGCGCAGGCCCGCCAGATGCAGCCGCGCGCGGCCGGGCAGCACGGCATGGACGATGCTGACGAGGCGTTCGGCGGGATCGGCGGACGCCGCCTCCGCGGCGCCGCCGAGCGCATCCACCTCAGCCCGGCTCCGCCTCGCCCGGCTGTTTCATCTCGCTGCGCACCTCGGCGACGAGATCGCCGGTCATCTCGTTGACGTAGGCGAGCGCGTCCTGGCCGCGGTCGTAAACCATCAGCCCCGCCTTCACCACCGCTTTCGCCGCCGGACGCAGCACCGGGCGCAGCACCGGCAGCAGCACCGCCGCGCCGATGCCGACGGCAAGGCCGGGGCCGATGCCGCCCTCGAACACATCCTCGATCCAGGCCATCATTTGCCTCCGCGCGAACAGTATGAACGTAACTGGCAAAGCCGCGATTGCGCGCGCCCTCACGGCGTTTTGCGAGGGTTTCACCAGTTCCCGGCAATCTGGCCGATGCGGCCGCCCGCTGCCGCGAGCACCGCGACATTGCCGTCCAGGGCGTCGTCCAGCATGGCCATGCGGGAGGAACGCGCGAGACGGGCAGGCGTTCGCGGGGCGTGAGATGTCCTCAACCGCAGTCGAACCGATCGCACTCCCCCCACTGCGCCGCCAGCGCGAGACACGCCTGCCAGGTCTCGACCGTGCCGGTCGTGGACACGCCGCGCAGCGACGCCGCCGCCGCGGCGCGGCCGAGCGCCAGCGCCTGCGCCGCGTCCCAGCCTTCATGCAGGCCATAGAGCGTGCCGGCGGCGAACGCATCGCCGGCACCGTTGGCGCCGGCAATCGCCCCCGGCGGCACACGCAGCGCGGGCTGGCGGATCAGGCGGCCGTCGGCGGCCAGCGCCACCGCGCCGGCCGGGAAATGCGCCGCCACCAGACGCATCCGGCCGCGCGCCGCCACCGCCTGCACGGCGCGCGCGCAGGCGGCCACATCTGTGCGGCCGTCACGCAACGTCGCCGCGCCGGCCAGCGCGCCGATCTCAACGTCGTTGACGATGAGGAAATCGAGATGCGGCAGGCACGGACGCACGATCCCGGCGATCCGCTCCGGCGCGATGCTGGCCAGTTCCAGGCTGGTCAGCAGCCCGGCTGCGTGCGCCGCCCGCAGCGTCGCCACCCAGCCGTTCGCCGCATCGCTTCGGGCGGCATCCATCCGGCGATGCAGGCCGGGTAGTCCGAGATGAAACACCCGGCCCGCCACCTGCGAGAAATCGAAATGCGCCGGCGTCAGCAGCGCCGCCGTGCCCTCGAAATAGAAATGCGTGCGCCGCCCGCTGCGCTGCGAGCCGAAGGCGTCCGTGTACTGCGTCGGCGCCTCGGCCGTGACGTGCAACTGGCCGCGTTCGATCCCCGCCGCGTCGGCCTCGGCCAGCAGGAAGCGTCCGTCTTCGTCATCGCCGACGAGACCGATCGTGGCGACCGGCATGGTCGGATCGAGCTGGCGCATATCGACGGCGAAATTGCAGGCCGAGCCGCCGCCGCGCTGCTCGACCGCGAGGATTTGCACCAGGCCGTCCTCCTCCGGCCAGTACTCGACCAGCTTGTTGCGATCGACGCACCATGTCCCGCCGGTGACGAAGCCCCGCCGTCTGTCAGGCATGGCTCAGGCCGTGGCGGCGTCGCGCAGCACGCGCTCGGTGATCGCCAGATCATCAGCGAGCGCGCGCGCGGGCGCGATGCCCTGGCGCTGCAGATCGGCGTGATAGGCGCGCACCGCCTCCGCCGGGGCAATGGTGCCGCCGGCGACCTCGCGCATCAGCGCGACGATGGCGAGCGGCGATTCGGCAAGGTTGATCTTGCGGCCGAACAGCGCCACGCGCGCGCCGTGGCGTTCCGCCTGCGCCAGCAGCTCGAACGTGTCGCGCGTGGTGCCGGCGCCGCCGCCGAGCACGCCGACGACCAGGCCGGGATCGAAGCTCGCCAGCTCCTCCAGCGCCTTCGCACCGTTATAGGCGATCTTGAGGAATTGCGGCCGGTCCGCCGATGTCACGCCGGCGAGACAGCGCACGATGCAGTCGTTGACGTAATGCGGCAGCGTTTCCGGCACGATGCCGGTGTCCACGTTCGGGTTGAACACTTCGAGAAAGTACCGGAAATCGTGCGCCGCGGCATCGGCGCGGAAGGCGGCGAACGCCTCCAGCGAGGCCACGTCGGCATCGATGTCGTTGTTGAAGGTCAAGGAATAAAGCCCGAGATCGACGCCGATCGCGCGCGCGCGGGCGAGCGAGGCGGTGCGGAACGGGCGCGACGGGCGATGGCCATAGCCGGCGCCGCGCATCATCCAGATGTCGGTGGCGTCGTTGGCGCGAATCGCCGGCGTAATGGCGCTGCCATGAAACAGCCCTTCGGCGATCAGGATTTCCAGGTTGGACGCGGAGGCGAGCATGACGTCCAGCACGTCCTGGCGGACGATGGCGCGGATCTGGTCGAGGAACTCCGCGCGCGTGCGATAGCGCGTCCAGTTGCCGTCGGGCGCCCGCTGCGGGCCGCAGGCGGTCAGGCTCGGCCCCATGTCCGGATCCTTGGCGTCGGCAATGATGAAATCGCTGCGGCGATAGCCGCCGGCGCGGATGCGCGCGAGCTTGTCGGCAAGGCGGGTCATGCGATGTCTCCCGGAACGGCCGCGGTTGCGGCGGCAAGCCAGACCCCAGCCGGGCCGCGGCGTCAACCGCTGGCGATGCAAGGCGGTCCGCCGGCCGGCACCGGCGGGGCACGCTTGAAACCCTGGCGCCGACGAGATTAATTCAGCACACTGCGCTTGCGACCGGGAGGCCTGGAGATGGCCGGAGTGCTGGGCTATTTTTACCATTCCGGGTTGCCGCCTCGCGGCGTCTGCCTGCAATGGGACCTGGGGCTGATCTGGCTGCACGCCGTCTCGGACGCCGTGATCGGCGTTTCCTATTATGCGATTCCCCTGGCGCTCGCCTACTTAGTCATCAAGCGCAAGGACCTGGCATTCAGTTGGATCTTCCGGCTGTTCGGCGCCTTCATCCTGCTCAGCGGCACGACGCACTTCGTGGCGATCTGGGTGCTGTGGCACGCCGACTACGCCGTCGAGGGGCTGGTCAAGGCGGCGACCGCGCTGATTTCGGCGATAACGGCGGTGGTGCTGTGGCCGCTGGTGTTCCGGCTGCTCGCCTTCCCCACCCCCACACAATTCCGTGAAGTGTCGGACCAACTGGCAAGCGCGACCGAGGAGAAGGCGCGGTCCGAAGCCTCGCTGCACCGCTCCGAGCAGAGCCTGCGCGCGCTGCTGCAGGGGGTGACCGACCACGCCATCTACACGCTTGATCCTCACGGCATCGTGACGAGCTGGAACGCCGGCGGCACGCGGATCAAGGGCTACGCCGAGCGGGACGTGCTCGGACGCCATTTCTCGATCTTCTACACGCCGGAGGACCGCGACGCCGGCCTGCCGGCGCAAATGCTGCAGGAGGTGGCACGGCACGGCAAGTTCGAAGCCGAAGGCTGGCGCGTGCGCCGCGACGGCAGCCGCTTCTGGGCCAGCGTCGTGACCGAGGCGCTGCGCAACCAGGACGGCGCGCTGATCGGCTTCGCCAAGATCACGCGCGACATCACCGAACGCCACCAGGCGGCGCTGGCGCTGGAACAGGCGCGCGCGACGCTGGCGCAGGCGCAGAAGATGGAGACGGTGGGCCAGTTGACCGGCGGCATGGCGCACGACTTCAACAACCTGCTGACGGTGATCCTGGGCGGCGCCGATCTGCTGACGCGGCGCCTCGACGGACTCGACGCCACTTCGCAGCGCGTGCTGAAGGGCATTGTCGACGCGGCGCAGCGCGGCGCCGCGCTGCTGCAGCGGCTGCTGGCGTTCTCGCGCAAGCAGGCGCTGCGCCCGGAAGTGACGGACGTGAACCGGTTGCTCGCCGGCATGTCGGAACTGCTGCAGCGCAGCCTCGGCGAACACATCGCCGTGGAGACGGTGCTGGCCGGCGGCCTGTGGCGCACGATCATCGACCGCAACCAACTGGAGAACGCGATCCTCAATCTGGCGGTGAACGGACGCGACGCCATGCCCGAAGGCGGACGGCTGACGCTGGAGACCGGCAACACGATGCTGGACGACGACTACGCCGCCGCGAACGCGGAGCTGAAGCCCGGACAGTTCGTGATGATCGCGGTCAGCGACAGCGGCGGCGGCATGAGCGCCGACATCCTGCAACGCGCCTTCGAGCCGTTCTTCACCACCAAGTCGGAGGGCAAGGGCACCGGCCTCGGACTCAGCCAGGTCTATGGCTTCGTCAAGCAGTCCGGCGGGCACGTGAAGATCTACAGCGAGCCGGGAAACGGCACGACGGTGAAGCTGTATCTGCCGCGCCATGTCGGCGAGGCCGAAACCGCCACCGCCACCGACCCGTCGTACGCCAGGGCACCGGGCGGGAACGAGACGGTGCTTGTGGTCGAAGACCATACCCACGTGCGCAGCTACGCGGCGACCGCGCTGGCGCATCTCGGCTATCGCGTGCTGGAGGCGGAGGACGCCGACAGCGGGCTGGCCATGCTGGAGCACCATCCGGAGGTGGCGCTGCTGTTCACCGATGTCGGGCTGCCCGGCGCCAACGGCCGCGTGCTGGCCGATGCGGCGCGGCAACGGCGGCCGGGGCTGAAGGTACTCTACACCACCGGCTACGCGCGCAACGCCATCGTGCATCACGGCATCCTGGACGCCGGCGTGCAGTTGCTGCCCAAGCCGTACACGCTGGAGGCGCTGGCGCGCAAGTTGCGCGCGGTCCTGGACCAGGCGCAGCCGGCGTCGGCCGCCGCAAATGGACCCCCGTGACTCCCGCCCCTCCCCCGACGCGCTGCTGAAGGCCGCGCGTGAAGACGGGCGTGGGCGGCTGAAGATCTTCCTCGGCGCCGCGCCGGGCGTGGGCAAGACCTACGAAATGCTGGCGACCGCGCAGGCGCGCCGGCAGGAGGGCGTCGACGTCGTCGTCGGCGTGGTCGAAACGCATGGCCGTGCCGAGACCGAGGCGCTGCTGCAGGGGCTGGAAATCGTGCCGCGCCAGCGCATCGCGTACAAGGGCCGCCCGCTGGAGGAAATGGACCTGGACGCCCTGCTGGCGCGCCGTCCCGCGCTCGCGCTGGTGGACGAGCTGGCGCACAGCAACGTGCCCGGCAGCCGCCACCCGAAACGCTACCTCGACGTGGAGGAACTGCTCGCCGCCGGCATCGACGTGTACGCCACGCTCAACATCCAGCATGTCGAAAGCCTCAACGACGTGGTGGCGCGCATCACCCGCATCCGCGTGCGCGAAACCGTGCCGGATTCCGTGCTCGACCGCGCCGACGACATCGAGGTCATCGATCTCGCCCCCGGCGACCTGCTGCAGCGTTTACGCGAGGGCAAGGTCTATGTCGCGCAGACCGCGACGCGCGCGCTCGACCACTATTTCTCGCCGGGCAACCTGACCGCGCTGCGCGAACTGGCGCTGCGCCGCACCGCGCAGCGCGTCGATGCGCAGTTGCTCGACCACATGCAGGCGCATGCCATCTCCGGCCCGTGGGCGGCCGGCGACCGCGTGCTGGTCTGCGTCACGCAGCGCAGCCTCGACAGCGCGCTGGTGCGCTACGGCCGCCGCATGGCGGAGCGGCTGCGCGCCCCGTGGACGGTGCTGCATGTCGAGACCGCAGCGACGCTGCGCCTGTCCGATACCGCGCGCGACCGCATCGCCGCGACGATGCGGCTTGCCGAGACGCTCGGCGCCGAGGCCGTCACCGTTCCCGGCCGTGACGCGGCGGCGGAGATCCTCGACTACGCGCGCGCACACAACGCCACCCACATCGTCATCGGCAATCCCGGGCCGGCGCGCTGGCGCCTGTCCACGCCGGTGGCGCAACGGCTGATCGGCGCCGCCGGCGACATCCCTGTGCATGTGGTCGGCGCCGAGCCGGCCGGCGAGGCGGCCGAGCGCCGCGGCCTGTTCGCCTCGCTGCGCCTGCCGACTTTCCATTGGACGCCTTATGGCGGCAGCACGGCGCTGGTGGCGGCAGCGGTCGGGCTGGGCATGGCGCTGCAATCCTTCCTCGCCGCACCGTCGATCGCGCTCGTGTTCCTCACCGCCGTCCTGATCGCCGCCGCCGCCTGGGGCCTGGCGCCGTCGCTCTATGCCAGCCTGCTCAGCGTGCTCGCCTACAACTTCTTCTTCCTGCCGCCGCTCTACACCTTCACCATCGCCGACCCGGAGAACGTGGTGGCGCTGGTGTTCTTCTCCATCGCCGCCGTGATCGCCGGCAATCTCGCCGCCTCGGTGCGCGCCCAGGCCGTCACC
>JAJZVE010000140.1 GCA_021845835.1 Pseudomonadota bacterium
GATCTCGCCGCGATCCCTCGGCAGCGTCAGCAGGAACCGCGCGCTGCCGCGATCGTCGGTCGCTGCAGCCGCGTTGCGGCCATTGACCGGGGCGGGCCGGCTTGTAGCCTCGCCGCATGGAACATGCCGCGATCCTTGCCGAGCTGCGCGCGGTGGTGGGCGATGTGGGGCTGCTCACCGACCCGCTCGATACCGCCCCCTACGCGACCGACTGGCGCCGCCTCTACCGGGGCCGCACGCCGGCGGTGGTGCGCCCGGCGAGCACCGGGGAACTGGCCGAGGTGGTGCGCCGCTGCGCCGCGTCCGGCGTGCCGATGGTGCCGCAGGGCGGCAACACCTCGATGGTCGGCGGCGCGGTGCCGTCGGAGGACGGACGCGAGATCGTGATCTCGCTCGCCCGCATGAACCGCGTGCGCGCCATCGACCCGGTCGATCTGACCCTGACGGTCGAGGCCGGGGTGACGCTGAAAGCGGCGCAGGACGCGGCGGCGGCGGCGGACTGCCTGCTGCCGCTGTCGATTGCCGCCGAGGGCACGGCGCAGATCGGCGGCGTGCTGGCGACCAATGCCGGCGGCAACAACACGGTGCGCTACGGCAACGCGCGCGACCTCGTGCTGGGCATCGAGGCGGTGCTGCCGGACGGGCAGGTGCTGCACGCGCTGCGCCGGCTGCGCAAGGACAACACCGGCTACTGCCTGCGCCAGTTGCTTGTCGGCAGCGAAGGCACGCTCGGCATCATCACCGCCGCGGTGCTGAAGCTGGCACCGCGGCCGGCTGAGACCGAGGTGGCGCTGTGCGCGGTCGCGTCGCCCGAGGCAGCGCTCGCCCTGTTCACCCGCCTCTATCGCCAGGACCCGGCGGCGCTGGCCGCGTTCGAGTACATGTCCGGCACCGGCGTGGGATTCGTGCTGCGCCACATCCCGGGCGCCGCCCTGCCCTTCGCGCGTCCGGCGCCGCACTACGCCCTGATCGAGCAGGCAACCCCGCGCCGCAACGCCGGGCTGCGCGCGGCGCTGGAGGAAGCGCTGGCCGAGGCGATGGAGGCAGGCGAGGTGCAGGACGCCGTGATCGCCGAAAGCGGCGCGCAGCAGGCGGCGCTGTGGCGATTGCGCGAGGAGCACGCCGAGGCGCAGCGGCTGGAAGGCGCGAGCGTCAAGAACGACGTGTCCGTCCCCGTCTCCCGCGTGCCCGAACTGATCCGCCGCGCGGCGGATGCCTGCGCGGCGCTGGTGCCCGGCGTGCGGGTGGTGCCGTTCGGCCATCTTGGCGACGGCAACATCCATTTCAACCTGGAACAGCCGGAGGGCGCCGACCCGGCCGCCTTCCTTGCCCGCAGCCACGACATCATGGACGCGGTGGCCGCGGTGGTGCGCGCGCTCGACGGCAGTTTCTCCGCCGAGCACGGCGTCGGCCGGCTCAAGCCCTACATGATGCCGCTGTGGCGCGGCGGGGCGGAGCTGGACGCGATGCGGCGGATCAAGCAGGCGCTCGATCCGCGCGGGCTGATGAACCCGGGCAAGGTGCTGCCGGTCAGCGCCCCGACTGCTGAATAGCGGACAGCACCCAGCGCCCGCCCGGCGCACGGACAAACGTCCAGTACTCGACCGTGCTGACCCATTCGGTCACGCTGCCATCGACGATGCGCCCGGCATTGTCGCGCGTCGCATCGTGCATGGCGAAGCGCATGGCAACGGTCGCATAGTCGCGCCCGTCCTCGCGCCACGCCTCGGCCAGATCGCCCTGCTCCAGCCGCACGTCGGACACCACGTTGCGCACGCCGCGGCTCGCCTGCTCGGCCATCTGCTCGGCGAACACGCCGACCATCTCGGGGGTGGCGAGCTGGCGCAGCCGGTCCAGGTCATGTCCCGACCACGCGGCCTGCACCGCAGCCAGAAGCTGCTCGAACGCCTGATAGTCCTGCGGCGCGATCGCCAGCGTCTGGCCCGGCTGCGCGCCGCCGCCGCCATTGGGCACGGCGCCGGGGGCGGCCCCGGTGCGGGCGAAGACGTTGCCGCCGGGATAGGCCGCCGGGCTGAACACGCGCCGCAGCAGCCAGCGCACCAGCATCACGATCAATGCGATCTGCAGCAGCAGGCCGAAGAAGCTGCCGAACCCGGTCACGCCGCCGAACAGGCCGTGTCCGAACAGCAGCCCGCCCAGCCCGGCGCCGATCAGCCCGCCCAGCAGCCCGGACATGAACGGCGAGCGCGCGCCATAGCCGTAGCCGTAGCTCGGGCTGCCGTAGGACGGCGCCTGGCGCGGCGTCAGGCTGCGCTGCATCGGCGCCGCGCCGTAGGGCGAGGTGGGGGTGGAGGGCGGTGCCATATAGGTGCGCGTGCCGCGGCTGCCATAGGAGCCGCCGCTGCCTGCGGCAGCCATCCCCAGCGCCGGGACCAGGGCCAGGGCAAGCGACAGGACGGCGGCAAGCAGGATGCGGGAGCGGCGCATGCGGGCTCTCACTGGTTCGCGATGCCGGGCAATATGGGGCGGCCTGCCCTGCAGCGGCAGAGGGTCAGGCCCCGGCCAGGGTCAAACCCTCGACGCGGATGGTGGGGGCGTTGACGGCGCGGCGGAAGCGCAGGTCGTCGGCCGGGATCAGGTGCGCAAACATGTCCAGCAGATGCCCGGCGATGGTGACCTCCGCCACCGGCTCGGCAATGGCGCCGTCGCGGATCATGAACCCGGCGGCGCCGCGGCTGTAGTCGCCGGTGATGCCGTTCACCCCCATGCCCATCAGCTCGGTGACATAGAGGCCCTCGGCGATGTCTGACATCAGCGCGGCGGGCGACAGCGCGCCCGGACGCAGATGCAGGTTGCTCGCCGCCGGGGACGGCGGGCCGCCGGTGCCGCGCACGGCGTGCCCGGTCGTCTTCAGGCCGAGCTGGCGGGCGCTGCGGCTGTCCAGCAGCCAGGAGGCGAGCACGCCATCCTCGACCAGACTGCGCGCCGCGGTCGGCACGCCCTCGCCGTCGAAGGCGCGCGAGGCGAGGCCGCGGCGGCGGCGCGGGTCGTCGATCACGTCGATGCCGACCGGGAAGATGCGGCTGCCGAGCTTGTCCCTGAGGAACGTGGTGCCGCGCGCGACCGCGGCGCCGTTGATCGCGCCGGCGAGATGGCCGAGCAGGGACGACGCGACGCGCGGGTCGAACACCACCGGCAGCTTCGCGGTTTTCGGCCGCGTCGGGTTGAGCCGCGTCACCGCGCGTTCCCCCGCGGTGCGGCCGATCGCGGCGGCGTCCTCCAGGTCGGCGAGATGCACGGCACTGCTGTAGTCGTAGTCGCGCTGCATCGCCGTGCCGGTGCCGGCCAGCGCGGTCGCCGAGATCGAATGGCTGGTGCGCACGTACCCGGCTGCGAACCCCGCGGAGGTCGCCAGCGCCACCTCCATGCGGCCGAACCCGGCCTCCGCCCCCTCGCTGTTGGTGACGCCGCGCACCGCCAGCGCCGCCGCCTCCGCCGCCGCGGCGCGGGCGATCAGCGCCGCGGCGTCCGGCTCCGCCGGGTCGCAGAGGTCGAGCGGCGCCGCATCGACCGCCTGCGCCTCCTCCGCCAGCCCCGCATAGGGATCCGCCGGCACCACCCGCGCCATCGCCACCGCCCGCTCCGCCAGCGCGGCAAAGCCCGCCGGATCGACGGCGGTGGAGGAGACGATGGCGGCACGCTGGCCGACGAACACGCGCAGGCCGAGGTCGCGCCCCTCCGAGCGTTCCAGATGCTCGGTGCGGCCGAGCCGCCGCTGCACCGACAGCGAGGTGCCGGCCACCAGCACCGCATCCGCGGCATCCGCCCCGGCGGCGCGCGCGCGGGCGATCAGGGCGGCAAGCAGGTCGAGATGGGTCATGATATTAACGCAGCTTGCTTCAACAATTGCTAAGCCGCCAGCCGGTCCGCGATCGCCGGCAGCGCCGGGACGCGCTCGGCCGGGCCGAGGGCGGCGAGCGTGGGGGCGCCGCGGAACTGGCGGGCGGCGGCGCGCTGCACGTCGGCGATCGTCACCGCGTTGATCTTCGCCACCGTCTCCGCGGTCGGGATGATGCGGCCGAACACCTGCAACTGCCGCGCCAGCTGCTCGCAGCGGCTGCCGGTGCTCTCCAGCGACATCAGCAGCCCGGCCTTCGCCTGCGCCCGCGCCCGCGCCAGTTCCGGCTCGGTCACGTCGCGCTGCACCTTCAGCAGTTCCTCCAGCGTCACCGGCATCAGCTCCGCCGCCTCGCGCTCGCCGGTGCCGGCATAGATGCCGAACAGCCCGCCATCCGCCGCCGGCGCGCTGAAGGCGTAGATCGAATAGACCAGGCCGCGCTTCTCCCGCACCTCCTGGAACAGCCGCGACGACATCCCGCCGCCGAGCACGGTGGCGAGCATCATGGTCGGGTAAAAATCCGGGTCCGCATAGGCGACCGAGGGGAAGCCGAGCACGATATGCACCTGGTCGAGGTCGCGGTCCTCGCGGAACTCGCCGCCGCTGTAGCGGCCCGGTTCCGCCACCGGGACGGCGTGGCCGGGCAGGTCGGCGAAGTGCTCGGCGACCAGCGCCACCACCCGGTCGTGGTCGAGGTTGCCGGCGGCGGCGACCACCGTGTTCGCGGTCGTGTAGTGGCGGCGCATGTAGCCGGTCAGCGCCGCGCGCTGCATCCCCCGGATCACCTGCTCGCGGCCCAGCGTCGGGCGGCCCATCGGCTGGCCGGGGTAGGCGGTTTCCTGGAAATGGTCGAAGATGATGTCGTCCGGCGTGTCGTTGGCCTGCCCGATCTCCTGCAAAATCACGCCGCGCTCGCGCTCCAGCTCCTCGGGGTCGAAGGCGGAGTGGGTCAGGATGTCGCCGATGATGTCGGCGGCCAACGGGGTGTCCTCCTTCAGCACCTTGACGTAGAAGGCGGTCTGCTCGCGCGCCGTGTAGGCGTTGATCTGCCCGCCGACGGCGTCGATCTCCTCGGCGATGGCGGCGGCCGAGCGGCGCTCGGTGCCCTTGAAGGCCATGTGTTCGAGGAAGTGGGAAACGCCGTTCTCGGCTTCCGTCTCGTGGCGGGTGCCGGCGGCGACATAGGCGCCGAAGGACACCGTCTCCACCCGCTCCATGCGTTCGGTCACCACGGTCAGGCCGGACGGCAGGCGGGTCAGGCGGATCGCCGCCGATGGGTCGTTCATACAGCATTCCTCTGGACGGTGGCGCGCACCAGCGCCTCGACGGCGGCGAGGTCGTTGGGCGCGCGCGTGTAACGCTCGGGACGCTCATATAGGTCGGCGAGACGCGGCGGCAGAGGGGGCCGGGTGCCGATCGCCTGCGCCATCGCGTCCGGGAATTTCGCCGGATGCGCGGTCGCGACGGCGACCATCGGCGCGCCGCCGGGGCAGGGATGCGCGCGCGCCGCGGCGATGCCGACCGCCGAGTGCGGGTCCGCGACATAGCCGGACGCCGCGTGCAGCCGGCGGATTTCCGCCAGCGTCGCCGCGTCGTCGAGGCGGAAGCCGTGGAACAGCGCGCGCACGCGGTGCCACAGCGCCGGCGGGATCGGCATCCGCCCCTCGGCGCGGAACCGCGCCATCATGGCCGCGGTCGCCGCCGGGTCGCGGTCCAGCAGCTCGAACAGCAGCCGCTCGAAATTGGAGCTGACCTGGATGTCCATGCTGGGCGACAGGCTGGGTGCCACGCCCTGCACGCTCATGTCGTTGGCATCGAGGAAGCGGTACAGGATGTCGTTGCGGTTGGAGCCGACCACCAGCCGCGCCACCGGCAGCCCCATGCGCCGCGCCACCCAGGCGGCCAGCACGTTGCCGAAATTGCCGGTCGGCACGGCGAACGCCACCTCGCGGTCCGGCGCCCCAAGCGCCAGCGCGGCGGCGACGTAGTACGGCACCTGCGCCGCCACCCGCGCCCAGTTGATCGAGTTGACGGCCGAAAGGTGCATCTCGGCGCGGAACGGCGCGTCCGCGAACATCGCCTTCACGAGGTCCTGGCAGTCGTCGAAGGTGCCGGCGACGGCGATGTTGCCGACGTTGGGCGTCAGCACCGTGGTCATCTGCCGCCGCTGCACCTCGCTGGTGCGCCCGTCGGGGTGGAGAATGACGACGTCGGCGCGCGCCCGCCCGGCGAACGCCTCGATCGCGGCCGAGCCGGTGTCGCCCGACGTGGCGCCGACGATGGCGACGCGGGCGTCGCGCCCGGTCAGCACATGGTCGAACAGGCGGCCGAGCACCTGCATCGCCATGTCCTTGAAGGCGAGCGTCGGGCCGTGGAACAGTTCCTGCACGAACAGGTTGTGCTCGATCTGCACGATCGGCGCGACCGCCGCGTGGCCGAAGCCGGCATAGGCGTCGCGGCAGATCGCGGCGAGGGTTTCGAACGGGATGCAGCCGGCGACGAAGGGCTGCATCACCCAGGCGGCGATCTCGGCATACGGCTTGCCGCGCAGCGCGCGCCAGTCGGCGGCGGAGAACTCCGGCCAGTGTTCCGGCACATAGAGGCCGCCATCTTCGGCGAGGCCGGCCAGCAGCACGCCGGCAAAATCGCGCACGGGCGCGTGCCCGCGGGTGGAGACGTAGCGCATGCGCCGGACCCTGCTGCTCGACGGTGATGCCGCGATTGATGGGCCGAACCGGCGCGCGGGGCAACGGGGACGGTCCGGCGCCGTTAAAGCCGCGGCTGCATTCGTGGCGAGGACGCATCATGGCAACGCTGTCGAGCCAACTGACCAAGCTGATCGGCGACATCACCGGCTCCGGCCCCACGCCGGCGACGCCGCCGCCCGGGTCGCCCTACACCACCATCTACAGTTTCGGCGACAGCCTGAGCGATGTCGGCAACGACTACACGGCAAGCGCTCATACGGTGCCGGTCTCGCCGCCCTACGACAACGGGCGGTTCACCGACGGGCCGGTCTGGGTGGAGGACCTCGCCACCGGCATGGGGCTGCCGCCGCCCAGGCCGAGCCTCGGCGGCGGCAACGACTTCGCCTATGGCGGCGCCTACACCGGCAGCATCCCCGGCCACACCGCCAACCCCTCCGACCTCAGCTACCAGCTGACGCAGTTCAAGGCGGAGGACCCGCATCCGCTGGCGAACGCGCTCTATACGGTGTGGATCGGCGCCAACGACCTGATCAGCGCGCTGGGTCCCGGCCACAACGACTTCGCCACCGTGAACGCGGCGATCGGCAACGAGATGCAGTTCATCTCCGGCCTGGCCGCCGACGGGGCCAGCAACATCCTGGTCGCCAACGTGCCCGATCTGGGCAAGACACCGGACGCGATCGCCGCGGGGGCGGCGTATCAGGCGCAGGGCAGCGCGGTCAGCGCCTATTTCGACGCGCTGCTGCAGGTGAACCTGGCGGCCTACGGCATCGGCCATCCGGGCGTGCATATCAGCGTGCTGAACAGCTACGGGCTGCTGGACGCCGCCATCGCGGACCCGTCCGCCTTCGGCCTGACCAACGTGACCAGCCCGCTGTGGTCCGGCAATTTCATTGACGCGAAAAGCGGCACGCTGGCGACCTCGGACCCGAAGGCTGCGGCCGGCTACCTGTTCTTCGACGGGCTGCACCCGACGGCGACGGGACACCAGTTCATCGCCGCCGCTGCGGCGCAGGTGCTGGGGGTCGCATGACGCTTGCCCGCACGCGGCCGATGCGGTCGGATGCCAGGCATGGACCGGATTTCCGACGTCAAGCGCGGCCTGGGTGATCTGCGCGCCGCCTTCGCCGCCATCGACGACGCCGTCGCGCGCGAGATCGACGCCCGCGGCGGCGTGCCGGAGGTGGCGTGGCAGGCGATCGCCGACGGCAGTGCGCCGTCCGACCTGCCCGACCTGATCCGCCGGCGCGGCTGCGTCGTCGTCCGCGGCGTGTTCGATCCCGCCCGGGCCGCCGCGTGGGATGCGGAGATCGCCGCCTATCTCGCCGCCAACGACGCCGACGCGCGCAGCCGCGCCGGCCGCCCCGGCCGCTGGGGCGACGGGCCGCCGCAGATGTATGCCGTGTACTGGTCGCGCCCGCAGGTGGCGGCGCGGCAGTCGGTGCGGCTCGCGGCGGTGCGGGCGTGGCTCAACCGGCTGTGGCGGGTGGGCGGGGAATTCGACCCGGACCGCGAATGCACCTACGCCGACCGCCTGCGCCGCCGCACGCCGGGCGACGCGACGCTCGGGATCGGGCCGCATATCGACGGCGGCACCGTCGGGCGCTGGCTCGATCCGGTGCAGCGCCATCCGTATCGCGCGGTGTTCGCGGCCGACCCGTTGGGGTTCGATCCGTTCGACGCCGCCGGCCGCGCCGCGACGGGGGCGCGCGACGCCAATGCCTGCGCGATGTTCCGCACCTGGCAGGGCTGGACCGCGCTGACCGCGCAGGGGCCGGGCGACGGCACGCTGCTGGTGCTGCCGGTGGCGCGCGCGATCGCCTGGGTGCTGCTGCGCCCGCTGCTGCCCGACGTGGCGGCGGGGTCGCTGTGCGGCGCCGAAGACGGCTCGGCGCTGTGGCTCACGCCCGCGTTCCATGCGCCGTTGCTGCGCGGCCTCGTGCCGATCCCGCCGGTCGCGCCGGGGGACACGGTCTGGTGGCACCCGGACCTGATCCACGCCGTCGAGGCGCGGCACGGCGGGCAGCGGATGAGCAACGTGATGTACATCGCCGCCGCCCCCGACTGCCCGCGCAACCGCGCCCATCTGGCGCCGCAATGGGCAGCGTTCCGCGACGGCCGCAGCCCGCCGGATTTTCCGGCCGACGACCTGGAGGTGGGGTTTGCCGGGCGGGCAGCGCCGGAACTGCTCGGTCCGCTGGGCCGCGTTCAGATGGGGGCCTGATCAGCCGGCAACGCCGCGCGACAAATTGACCGGGTTGTTGGGATAACCTAATATGCCGATAACGTCCGCGTTCGACGGACGGGCGAGCGGACCCGTGCCTGCTGACCACGCGATCCATCCGCCAGGACGCCGACGGCATCGCGGAGCCCGGCATCCTTGCGAACCGCGGCGTCGCGATGACAGCGCCGCAGGAACCGGAACGTCAGGAATTGCCGCCGAACATGACACATCCCTCTCCCTTCGCCGACCGCCGTCCGCTGTATCAGATTGTCGCCAAGGAACTGATCGCGGCCATCCAGCGGGGCGAGTATCCGGTCGGCAGCGAACTGCCGTCGGAGGCGCTGCTGTGCGAGCAGTTCAGGGTCAGCCGCAATACCGTGCGCGAGGCGGTGCGGCTGATCGAGCAGACGGGAATGGTGTCGCGCCGGCAAGGCGTCGGCACGCGCGTCGAACGCGATCGCGTGTTCCAGCAATATGCGCAGACTCTCGCGACGATTTCCGACC